>DATHJP010000748.1:0-8376 GCA_035489695.1 Terriglobales bacterium | reverse complement strand
CAGCGAAGCAACAAGATTTTTAATCTGGCACTCGAGAATCGGCATGAATCAGCGAGTCTGCGCTACAAAAGGGGCTACTTTCTCGATTGGCGAATGGCGGACCGCATCAAGAAAGAATTGCTGAGTAAGATGGATTTTCTGCTCGATACGACAGATCCACACACGCCGAAAATGGTCACGGGTGATGCTTTGCGTGCCGCTCTCAAACTGGCTACCACCAGGCCTTTTCGGGTAGTTCCGTTCTTCGATCCCGGTCCATGGGGAGGGCAGTGGATGCGGGAAGTCTGTGGTCTGGATTCCGAATCTCCGAACTATGCCTGGTGCTTCGATTGCGTCCCCGAAGAGAACTCGCTGCGATTCGAGTTTGGGAGTGTGGTGATCGAAGTTCCGGCAATCAATCTGGTTTTTCAGCATCCCCGCGAGCTTTTGGGCGATGCTGTGCATAAGCGGTTCGGCTCGGAATTCCCCATACGCTTCGATTTTCTGGACACCATGGATGGGGGAAACCTGTCGCTGCAGGTTCATCCCCTCACCGAATACATTCAAACAAAGTTCGGCATTCCTTACACTCAAGACGAGAGCTACTACCTTCTCGATGCTGCACCCGATGCTTGTGTCTACCTGGGCGTCAAATCGAATATAGATCGGGAACAAATGGGAAGGGATCTCCGCCAAGCGCAGGAGGATGGAACCTGGTTTGATGCCGATAAATATGTGAACAAGTGGCCTGCCCAGCGGCATGACCATTTTCTGATTCCTGCCGGAACTATTCACTGTTCCGGCCGCAACAGCATGGTTCTGGAAATCAGTGCCACTCCATACATTTTCACTTTCAAGCTGCGGGATTGGGGCAGACCGGGCTTGGATGGAAAGCCTCGTCCCATTCATCTTGATCATGGCCTCGCCAACATTCAGTGGGACCGCGACACCGAGTGGGTGAAGGATAACCTTATTAACCGTATCTGTGAGGTATCCCGCGGTCCCGGCTGGACAGAAGAGACAACCGGACTACACACGAGCGAGTTTATTGAGACCAGGAGGCATTGGTTTGAGAGCCCTGTGATTCACGAAAATCGGGGCAGCGTACACGTGCTGAATCTTGTCGAAGGAAAGGCGGCGCTGATTGACAGCCCAGATCATTCGTTTGACGAATTCGTCGTGCACTATGCCGAGACATTCATCGTGCCTGCGGCGGTCGACAAATATCGAGTCCGTCCTCTGAACTCCGACACAAAATGCGCCACCATTCGTGCCTCGGTGAGGATCGGCTTGTGAAGTTTGATCCGGGATTTGACATAAGTGTTACCTCGCAATCGCTCGGTTTCAAATTCGGCGAGACTACTTTTGGTCCGCAGTCTGAGCTACGTTCGCTGGCTGCTCTGCGTCCTGCTCTTCGCGATCCAAAAGCCAATGGGCCCGATCCGGTTTATGCAATCGCGATGGACGTCGGCAAGCGAGTGCATCGCCCGCAACTTCAGGAGCGGATGCTCTTGTTTGGCGTCGTGACTTACGCGAAGGGCCGGTTGGGGGACGAAGTGGTTCGCAGCCAGGGACATGTCCACAAAGTTTCGTCTCACAGTGGATGGGCACCTCCGGAGATTTATGAGATCTGGGCTGGAAAGGCATTTATCTACATGCAGGAGTTCGCAGCCGAGAACCCGGGCCGTTGCTTTTCCGTGGAAGCTTCCCCGGGGGATATCGTTGTCGTTCCGCCCGGGTGGGCACATACCAGCATGAGCGCGGATCGCAACGAACATTTGACTTTCGGCGCACTGTGCGATCGGGAGTATGGATTCCAGTACGAAGAGGTTCGCCGCCGGCATGGGCTTGCCTGGTATGCGCTTCTGAACGCGAAGGGCGAAATCTACTGGGAGCCAAATCCGAATTACCAGAGAAGCAATCTGATTATCTGTACCCCGCGTGACTACAAGGCTTTTGGGATTGAGCGTGGGAGCCCGCTCTACTCGCAGTTTGAGCGGGACCCGATTCGATTTCAGTGGGTGTCGAAGCCCGCTCTGGTCGCTGAACTCTGGAAGGGATTTACTCCTTGATTCGGGACCCAATCGCGGACTGAAGTCTTCCAATTTCTACAACAGCCGGAAGCGACGGCATTGTTGGTTTATAAAAAGAAGCAGTTTCCGGTTTTCGATTTTTCCGGTGGGTGGAATTTGGCGCTTGGCAGCGGCAAAAGAAGGCTCCCGGAGAAAAAACTGCGCTTCGGGGATCAAGAATTGGGGGCGTGACATGCTGTGCCCGATCCAGGAGCCAAAATGGAAATCCTAGTTAGAAAGGATCAGCCATGAAGCGCAAAAGCAAGCTCACGATTGCGATAGCCACGGCAGTGATCGCCGTCCTCGTCGCCACGGCGGTTTACGCGCAGGACAAGTACTCCCTGAAATCGCCGAGTGGAATCGCGTTCTCCGACTTCAGGGGATACGAGGACTGGGCGTTGGTCTCTTCCGCCCGGACCGACGAAGTGCTCAAGGTGATCGTCGCTAATCCGACCATGATCAAGGCGTACAAGGCCGGCGTTCCGGGCAACGGGCAGCCTTTCCCGGATGGCTCCAAGATCGTGAAGCTCCAGTGGAAGCCCAAGAAGAGCACGGAGGCCCCCTTCGTCGTGGATGTGCCAGACGTCTTTACCCAGGCTTTCGTCATCGAAAAGGACAGCAAGAGATTTCCGAAAAGCGGCGGGTGGGGATACGCGGTGTTCAACTACGAAGCCGCATCGGACAAGTTCACAGCCGATCCCAAAAGCCCCTCAGACTGCGGACACGCGTGCCATATGGCCGTGAAGGCGAAGGACTGCATCTTCCACCCGTACCAGAAGCGTTGAACCGCGCGTACCCCGACATCAAGTACCCCGTGGTCCGTCTCGATACTATCGTGCCGACTGCTCAGGACAAACCGCGCGCGGTTTACTTTGCCCACCTGAGAGAGCGTTCAAACAACCGGAGTTTTCACACGAACGAACGGGTTCCTCGGTCCGCAGCCTCAGGTCTCATCAACTCCTTTGAGTCAGCCACCAGCGCTCGATTTCCTCCAAGCTGCGCCCCTTGGTTTCTGGAACCTTCCGCCAGACAAAGAAGAACGCGGCGATTGCGACGGCTGCGTACAGCAAGAAGGCGCCCGGAGCGGTGAACGCGCTAACCAGCGAAAGAAATGTCAGAGTAACCAGAAGCGTTCCGCACCAGAGGCAGACTGTAGCTACCGCCATGGCCCGTCCCCGCACTCGGGTTGGACATATTTCCGACATCACAACCCAGGTGCCAGTACCCACACCGACCGCAAAACACGCCACGTAGGCCAGGACGAAAATCAGAACGATAATGCCACTAGCTTGAAAACGAATTGCCGCCGAAACTGCCACCAGAGAGAGGGCCATCCCTGCGAAAGCGGACATCAACAACGGTTTTCTTCCAGCGCGATCAATGAGCAACATACCCACGATGGTAGCTGCGAAATTGATTGCACCAATGATAACGTTTGCCCAAAGCGCAGTGCTGGCGGTCTGGTGTGGCACATGCTCCAGGAAGACGAGCGAACCATAGTAGATGATGGTATTGATGCCAGTGAATTGGCTGAAGAGTGCGATCAGAATGGCCACGATCAACGGCTTGCGGAATGCTGGATCCAACAAATTCCCGCTCTCTTCCGAAATGGCGGTCCTGATTGCGCGAATCTCCGCGGCGGCGGCTGTTGAACCCACCATCCGCGACAGAAAATGTTCCGCCTCGGGTTCCCGGCCCTTTTGCACCAGCCAGCGGGGACTTTCAGGAATGAACAGCAGAGTGAGAAGGAAACATAGGGAGGGCAGGGCGGCGGATGCGAACATCCACCTCCAGTTCGCCGGACCAGCGCCAGTGAGCAGGTAATTGACGCTGTAAGACAGCAGGATACCTATCACAATCGCCAACTGATTCAGAGAAACCAGAAAGCCTCGACGGCGTGCCGGAGAAATTTCCGCGATGTACAGGGGCGACAGAGTTGAGGCCATGCCGATCGCCACCCCGCCGATGAAACGAGCGATCACAAATTCAATCAGGTCGCGCGGCAGGGCAGCGCCGATCGACGAAACTGTGAATAAAGCCGCAGCGCTCAAAAGGACTTTCTTCCTTCCAAAGCGATCGCTGGTGAACGCAGCCAGGCTTGCTCCGACGACACATCCCAGAAGAAGGCTGCTGGCGGCAATTTCTGTTTGAGAATCGCTCAACAAAAACTGGCGCTTTATGAAAACGATGGCGCCGTTAATTACTGCTGTATCGAAGCCGAACAGCAAACCACCGATGGCGGCCACCATCGCGGGAAGGTAGACGTAGCGGGCTGAGCCTTTTTGCAGCTCCTCAACATGTTCATTCGTGTTTATGGTTGGGTTCATGTCAGCAATCCAGACAGAAAAGTTCTTCCAAACACCCAGAACTACACGAGCGTGGTCCACAAACACCCAACTTCAGATTGCCAGCAAACGTTGTTTCAAGAAGACCAACCCCGCTGCGCCGGCAACACCGCCACAGCCAACAGCTTTCTGAAATACGATCGGAACCTCTCGACCGAGCAAGATCCTGGTACGCCTTGCTATCTTGTCCTGGATCGGAGTGAGTAGTTGCGGCCCGGCGGCTGCGATGTTTCCTCCGAGGATGAAAATTTCGGGATCGAAGGTGTGCAGGAGGCTCACCATGGCGGCTGCCAGATATTCGAAGGCGCGATCCAGGACATGGCGCGCGCTTTCGTCTCCCTCTGCGGCGGCGCGAAAGATGGCCTCAGTGTTCGGCGTCTGGCCAGTGTTGTTCAGAGATAACTTTGCCGGCGCTGCGCGGTGCAGATGCGCCGCATAATCAGATTCTATGGCCCGCGATGAGAAGTGTGTTTCCAGACAGCCATAGTTGCCGCAAATACAAAGCCCGCCTCGAACGTCGAGAGTCACGTGACCGAGATGACCTGCCGCGCCCCCGGCTCCGCGAACGATCACGCCGTCAACCAGGGCTGCTCCACCAACCCCGGTGCCCAGCGTCAGGAGAACTACGTTACGCCGTCCGCGTGCCGCACCCCACAGCACTTCGGCGATCAGCGCGGTGCGTGCGTCATTATCGGCACAGACCGTCAAATCACCAGCCTCGACCACATCGCTCAAAAGCTGTCCCTCAAGGAATTGCAGATCTCCAGGCAAGCTCTTCACGCGGGATGACACAGAATCGATCACCCCTTTGCAACCGATGCCGATGCCCAGTACCGGAACCTTCGCACTCTTCAGCACGGAATGAACGAAGTCTCGCAAGGCCGCGGCATTGCGCGGCGAAGGTTCACGGAAATTCTCCAGCAGATCGCCACCTATCCCAACAATGGCAGCTTTGATTGTAGTTCCCCCGATATCAATGCCGATCGCCAGCGGGTTGTCAGGGTGCGTACTAGGCAGGTTTTCGCTCACAACGTTTGTGCATTATACGCACTTTGTGCAATGCTACTGGGCAATACGGCGATGGCCGAAGACGCCGCCAGTTGCCCATCTTCCCCGCGAGGCAAGGGAGCCAAGAATCATTCGTGCCTGACCAAGCGCTCAGCAACGCAGTCACCGGTAGCGGACAAGCAGGCTTAACATTCTTTGACGATGCGATAAAGCTTTTGCAGGAGTTGAGGCGCACGCAATCAGATGTAATACAGAGGGCGGCGGAACTCTGCGCCGACCGGATTGCCCGCGGTGGGCTCGTCTTTCTATTCGGGAACGGCCATTCCCGGATGATGTGCGAAGAGATGACTCCCCGCCAAGGTGGCTACGTCGGGTTCGTGGCCATGGTCGAGCTCGCGCTATCCAATCATGCCGCCATCGTTGGAGCAAATGGGCTGCGTGCGCCGCTGTATCTGGAGAATTACGAGGGGTATGCCGAGCAGATCCTACGCGGTTTCCATTTTGGCCCCAACGACGCGTTCATCGTTATTTCCACGAGCGGGATTCGGCCTGTAGTTGTTGAAATGGCCATGGGCGCTCAAGCCCGCGGGCTGCCGGTGATTGCTATCGTTTCCAAAGCGCACTGTGATGTGGCGAAGGCGGCGCACTCTTCCGGTAAAAAGCTTACCGATTGTGCCGATCTTATCGTCGATAATATGTGCCCACCGGGTGATTCCATTGTCGAGTTGGAAGGCCTCGAATGGAGGACAGGGCCTGTCTCCACTATCACGGGGGCAATGATCATCAACATGATTCGCTGCGCAGCAGCAGAAGCTATGCTGAAACGGGGAGTTAAGCCGGTTATGCTGCCGAGTCATCAGTTCGTCGGCAATTCCAGTGCCGCGGAGCAACTGGAAGCTTTCTACGAGGCATATCGGAAGAGCCTCAAACATCTGTTTGAATAAGGCACTGTGAAGGAAGTCCTTCTCGTCACCGGCTCGTCAGGGATCGCAGCTGCCACGGCGCGCATGTGGGCAGCGGAAAATCCCGTGTTTATCGTCGGTATAAATAAGGACGAGTGCCACTCCCTTGCAAGAGAGTTAGGGGAAGCGGCATTTGCTGTCGCGGATGTGCGCGATCAGTCCGCGGTTCGGGATGCCGTTGTTGCGTGCGTGGAGCGTTTTGGCAGGATTCATGCGCTCTTCAATGTAGCCGGCGTCAGCGCACGCTCGGCCGGCGATGGTCCGCTGCACGAATGCAAATCCGAAGCATGGGACACGGTTATGGATGTAAATGCCAAAGGCACATTCCTGATGTGCCGCGAGGTCTTGGGCGTGTGGACAAAAAGTAAACAACCCGGAGTTATTCTGAATACCGGAAGTGTGCTCGCACGTCATCCACAACGCGATCACTTCGCGACTGCGGGTTACGCCGCCAGCAAAGGAGCCATCGAGGCGATGAGTTTGGCAGCTGCGGCGTACTACGCTCCTTACGGCATCCGCATCAACGTGATTGCGCCAGGCTTGGTCCGTACGCCGATGAGCGCCCGAGCACAGGCGAATCCCCAGATCACCGAATATATGACCCATAAGCAGCCTCTGACCAAAGGCATGTTGAGTTCGGAGGACATCGCCAAGACAGCATGCTTTCTGCTGCGGAGTGATTCAAGCCCGATCACAGGCCAGGTTGTAACCGTGGATGGAGGCTGGGCGGTGAGCGCATGAGTCCGGCAAAACAGATGATCGCGTCTGCGCCGGGAGTCGGTCCAACGAGACAGGATCCGGCAAAGCCGCGCCGACCTTTGCAAACTACGGTGATCGGGAGCTATCCCTTTCCAGGTTGGCTAGAGTTTGCGGCTGCACACCAGGAGCAATTCGGTGAGGGGGATATCGAGGAAATGCGGACCGACGCCGTAATTGCTGCCGTCCACGATCAAGTCGCCGCGGGATTAGACGTAATTACCGACGGCGAGCAGACGCGGTACGATTTCAACCTGTCATTCTATGGCCGGCTGGAGGGGCTCAATCCCACGCCCGCCTCAACCCGCCGTTTTGGCCCGCCTGCCCACGATCAGCGCGGAAAATACGAAGTGACCGGAGCCTTGCACTCCAGGCATGGCTTGGGCGCGGTTGCGGAGTTCAAGCTCCTGCAAAAGATTGCCCCGCCCGGCCCGGTGTTGAAGGCCAGCGTGCCCGGGCCCTATACATTGAGCGGCCGAATTAATCCCAGTGGCATTTACAAAAGCCGTTGGGACGTCACCGAAGCATTGATTCCGATTGTGCGTGAGGAACTGGAACAGCTGGTTGAATGTGGTTGCCGCGAGATCACGCTCGACGAGCCCTCAATGAGCTGCTATGCGCATCGGGAAGATCCTCGCCGCTTTGTCAAAATCTTCACTGAAACTGTCCAGTCCATCGCTGGCCGGTGCCGCCTTTCGGCTCATCTCTGCTTTGGCAATTACAAAGGCCGTGCAGTTGGATTACGACGGTATGCGCCGCTGTTCCCGGCATTCTTCGAATTGCCGGTGGATGAAATGCATCTGGAAATGGCGAGCCGTGAATTCGCGGAAATTGAAGTGATACGCGAGATCGCAGAAAAGGGAATCGACGTGGCGGTAGGAATTATCGACGTAAAAAGCTATTACATTGAAACTCCGAGCGACGTCGCCGAACGAGTGCGTCTCTGCCTGAAATACGCTCCTGCGGAGAGATTGTCCTTCGCGCCTGACTGCGGACTCAGTCAGACGGCCCGTTGGGCGGCACGGCAGAAATTGACAAATATGGTCGGTGGTGTATCTATCGTCCGGAGGGAACTTGGACTCGCGTGATCCGTCCGGTTCAATCCCACGACGCGCTGCTGGCAGACATTCGCGCCTCGAACCGGCATGACGGAAGTTTTCGTTTGTGGTGGCTGGGACAGAGTGGTTTCTTGCTGCAATGGCAGGGTGTCCACGTTCTTCTCGATCCCTACCTTTCAGACTCGTTAACCAAGAA
>DATHJP010000747.1:0-3823 GCA_035489695.1 Terriglobales bacterium | reverse complement strand
GAGCCGACGGAAACCAGTATGGCGACTATGCGGGAATGGACGTGGATTTGTTAGGAACTTTCCGCCTGTCCTGGACGGATTCTCGTACCGGAACCAAGAATGAAGACATGTTCGGTGGCAGCCTGGCGCCCTAGACACTAGGTTTAGATAGCGATCGGCCCACGCAATCTGGTGGGCCGGTCGTCTCTATTGTGGCCTACCTCCCAGTAGGCAACATATTGAGCATGGCTTGAAAACATACGGCCGCTCGATTCAGTGTTTCGAGAGTCGCGGTTTCGGTTAGCCTGGGGAAATATTGCAACAAAATCCCCTCCGACTGGAAAGCTTGCTCCAATTCCATGGCTCGCGTGATGAGATTCTCATCTACATGTTTGGCTTCACTTAAATCGCAAATGAACTCTTGTACATGTACGCGAAGCTCGTGTGGACGCGGGATGCGCTCTGACTTCAGGGCGCGATGAAGGGCAAAGATAGCCGCAAATGCGAGCAGACCAACAATGATTCTCCACCAATAGGCATCCTGCTGGAGTGGGATAACCACAACAAACGCTGCCAGTAGTATGGTGCACACTCCAGAGAGAACTTCCCATTTGCAACCGTAGTACATCGAGGAATCCTCGGTAGGACTATGGAAACTACTGAGCACTCTAAGAGCGAAAGGACCAACGAACTGTGTGGTCCCATGATCATGGGTTGCGCTGCCTCCAACTATCCAGCCAACGGGAGAAAAATGGTTTGGACCTACTGTCCAGCAGATTCTGAAGAGTAGCCAGGAGAGTCTTCGATGGCTGCGACTTAGACAAGAAACAGTCGACCGATCTCAGCTTGGTCTTCGGCAACGGCTCGTATGCTGATAACAGCATGATCGGGACCTGCGACTTGAAACGCTTCATCCTCGCAGCGACCACATCGCCGTTCATGCCTGGCATTTGGTAATCGAGAACTACCGCGTCGACCGGATGCGCCAGGAACAACTTTATCCCTTCAAGGCCGCCGGTTGCTTCTAAAACTTTGTAGCCGTTTTCTTCCAGCAGCATCTTGCGACCGATAAGTCCATTCCAGTGGTCGTCAATGCAGAGAATCGTTGCTTTAGGGCGAAGCATGGCTTCCTGCGCTCCAATTCGGGCCAGGGATGTTTTGATCAGGCGTTACGTGGCGATGATTTAGATAATATTTAGCGCCGCGAAGCACCTTCAAATTACGAACGTCCAACGAAGCTCAAGTTACCCTTGGTGTCAGGAGGGGAGCACCCGGGTTGTCGGGAGAATCGCGAGTAAGAGCGATTGACGTTCGAGGTCACCCGGCTCTCCGAACATCTCGCATGAACCTACCACCGGCCAGCCAATTGTCTTGCATAGCAAATTCCGCACTGGAAGCCGATTCTGCTTGACAGCACATCCGGATGGGTTAATATTCGCACGATTTGTTCGGGATAGCGTATTGCAGGAGAGAAACATGACACCAATGTCTAAAGTGCGCACACTACTCAGTCTAACTGCATTGATTCTGGTTGGGGTTCTTGCCGTGAGTGCGGCATCCCAAACCGGGATCATCACCATTAACGGTGGGCGAACCACCGTCTCGATGCAAGGTCAGCTCGGCAAGGTCCCGTCGCGGGTTCAACCGCTTGCTCCAGGGTTGGTCACGATTTACAGCAACTTGGGACCAGCGGGCAGCGAATACGACTGCTGTGTTGGGTGGACGGTTTCTGGAGCCAGAAGCCAGGTAGGCGCTAGCATCTACTCGGCGATGGCGTTCACGCCCAATGCGAACTACGCCGTGGGAAGGATCGATCTCGCAGCGGGTAACGTCAGCGGCTCAAATGGTGTGGTAGTAACCTTGACCGACGACCAAGGCGGAGTGCCGGGCAACATTATTCATACCTGGAGGCTCACGAATCTGACCACATTCGGAACCTGTTGCACTTTGGAAGACCTACAAGGTGGCAGCCAGGCGGTGATCACGGGCGGTGTGCAGTACTGGATTGTGGAAAGAGCCCTGCAGCCCGACACATGGGACGCTTGGAACTATAACGACACTGGGGCAACCGGTACGGGGGCGCAAAAATACAACGGAACTTGGTCCGTGTTTCCAGGATCCACACTAGGCGCCCTCGCGGTATATGGAGCACCGACGAACTAAGCTTTATCCACTTCACCTGCTTTGAACTTTCAGGGCCGGGCGGAGCTGCACGCAGGAGAGGAAAAAGCATACTCAGCTGAAAACAGAAACCAACCGCGCCAAGCAGGCGCGCCAGCGGGGAGGAAGCGTGCTGTGCGTCACATCCTGCTATCGAGCCAGGTTTGCAGTCGCCTATGGACTAGCTCCGGCAGCTCCGGGAAGCGCATCCCGGCTCGTCCTTGGGTGTCCGCCCAAACCACTTCTCCATCGACCTTGAGCGCCACCGCGTTCGGCAACACAAACTCCAGCCGAAATCTCTCCCCCAGCCGGATCTCCACCAGTGTCCGGATCGCCAAGCCACCCATGCTGATATTGGTGGTTTTGGCTTTCAACTCTCGGTCCACGCCGGCAAGGTGAATAGGCACTTCGAGAGCGCATCGAAAGTAGCGGCGGTATTCGCGTATCAGTAAACTGGACGCAGCATCCAGCGTGCGCCTGGCCTGCTCCGCTGATATCGGCTTAGCCATCATGAACTTTGCTCCCGGCGGCAAGCCATTGTGAACATCTGCCTCCGTCACAATCGCAAAAGGAATCGCTGTGCGATTTGATGGATATGAATCAATGCCCTTGAGCACGATATCGGCACCGTTCAGTTCGCAGTCAACAATGATAGCCTCGAATTTTCGCTCACTAAGCAGTCGAAGCGCCCCCAGCACATCGGTCACGATTTCTGTCTCGATCCGCATGCCGCTAAGTAGACCTGGAAGTATGATCTGGACTTGCTTGTCCCGAGACAATAGAAGGGCGTTCGCGCTCATGTCTTTCCCCCTTGCAGAGCTGAATGTTCTGCTCGGATGTAGTGGAAAAAACAGCGGCTCTGTTCCTGTTCCAAAAAACGAACAGGCAGCTAAAGGACTTCTACTGCGAGCCGACATATGCCTAACTCATCTTGTCCGTACACCAGCTAGGCCAAACGCCATCCCAAATGGCTGTTGTATCGCGAGAATAGTTGCTGAATCACGAGCCCATCACCGCGGCCAGGAACTCCGCTCTGCATGACAGACTTCGTGAACCGAGTGCAATATTTTGCACCCAGTTTTGTATCGGCTCGGGCCAGGAATTCTTCGCAAACGAATTTCTTGACTTAGCAGCCGTGGCCTAGGCGCTACAATGTCACTGCCACGGCTACTTAGCCATATGCCCCGCGCATTCGCCATCCAGTTAGAGTGGATCCTTCAGGCTCCCACTCGGAGAAGGAATAGGATATGAAGATTCGCATATTCATAACGCTGCTCTTGTCCGCAGTGCTTGCGCTACCCGCATTCGCGCAACAGACCGACTCAAATTCCAGCGCGCAGTCGGCAGCATCTGCGGATCAAACTGCTCCCCCTTCACAGCCCGTGACCGCCACCGGCAGAGAACCGTTGCGGGCCAGGACCCCACAGAACTTCTGGGACGGCGATGAGCCCGGCTTAGCATGGCTCGTCTTCCACCCATTTGCCAGCAAGGGCTACGTCCAGCGGGATCTTCAGCCCATCCGCGATCGTCTCACCGAACTCGATGAGTTGACTGCTGCGAATAGCAAGATGATCAAGGACGTCGATTCTCGCGCCCGGGATAGTATTCGTCTTGCCTCCACCAAGACTAACGAAGCGGATGAGCATACGCTTGATGCCACCAACAAGGCGCAGCTGGCCAATCA
>DATHJP010000746.1:0-2163 GCA_035489695.1 Terriglobales bacterium | reverse complement strand
CGTTAAAAGTGGAGGCAAGACTTCAGCAGGGCGGATCCTCTAAAGTTCGCGCAATTCTGCCCGTACATTTGTACGGTCAGTGCGCCGACGTGGACGGTCTGCAGCGCCTTTGCGATGAATTCAAGCTAACCATGATTGATGATGCCGCCCAAGCCATTGGCGCTACCTGGCGTGACCTTCGCGCCGGATCGCTGGGTATCGCCGCCGCGTTCAGTTTCTATCCCAGCAAGAATCTAAGCGCCTACGGCGAAGCCGGAATGGTAACTACGCGGGACTCCGATTTCGCGGATCATATGCGCCGCCTGCGTAACCATGGCAGTCCGCAACGCTATCATCATGAAGAATTCGGTTGGAATTGCCGTATGGATGCGATTCAGGCGGCCATCCTGCGAGTGAAGTTGCCGCATATCGAGAAGTGGAACCAGCAGCGCCGCGAACATGCCGCAGCCTACCGCCGCTTGTTCAGCGAAGCCGGCCTGTTGAGTGCTGGTGATTCACCCATTCGAGAGCTGGAGACTTCCCCCCACGCGCAACCCGTTTTCCATCAGTATGTGATCCGCACCCGACGTCGCGATGAGCTGCGAAAGTTTCTCAGCGATCGAAAAATCGGCACCGAGATTTACTATCCCCTGCCACTTCATCTCCAACCCTGCTTCGCTTATCTCGGATATCGTGAGGGAGACCTGCCCGAGTCAGAGCGCGCTGCCAGCGAGGTTCTCGCCCTTCCCATGTTCCCGGAATTAACCACGGAGGAGCAGCGTTGGGTGGTGGAAAGTATTGCGGAGTTCTATTCGTAGCCGGGTGCCCCGCCCTTGTCTTTCCGATTTTTGGAAAGACAGGGTGGGGAAGTTCCGCAGGCCAAAATCAACGCGCAATCCGCCAGATTAGCCAGCCTTCCGCTTCGGCTTTGCCGCCGGTTTCACCTCTCCCGGCGCCAGCACCCGCCGGACAATCGGTGTGTTCAACTTGTACTTGCGTTCCTGACTGTTTCCACTTTCGTCTTGCACGCGCAACACAAAAACCGGCAAGGTGCCTTCCTTATCGAAGTTTTCCTGGGAAACAGTCACCGGTAACATGCCGTTAAGATTGCGCTCGCGGTAGGCCGTCTCGTAGCGATGACGTTTCAGGTTCCAGGTGAAGACACGCGCCTGGTTGTAATCGAATGGCAGACCTTCTTTGGATTCGCTATAGACAACCAGGTACTGCGGCACTTTTTTGTCGCCGTCGGCGACGTCATCGAGCGGGAAGAAAGCTATCACGCGTTGACCTTCGTCGTATTGTGCGATCTCCAGCGGAACATCGAGATCAACCATTTTGGCCAACACCCAGCCTGCATGTCCCTGCTCATCGCGAATGAGCCACCAGTCTTCCATGGCGGGCAGCACCGGCTTGGAGTTGTTCAGACTTGCAGCTTTGGCCGGCGCACCGGGCAGAATCTTCTCGCTGCTGGCGCGCTTTAGGATGGAAACTTTCGCGCCTTGGCTGAGCTGATAAAGATGATCGGCATCGCGTGCCGGATCGAGATGGATGTTGGTATCGGTGCGCGTAATGCCGGCGGCCTGCACTGGGGAGTTCTGCTCTTGCTGCGTCAGTTTCTGGCAACTGTCGTACACCTTTTGGGTGACCAGGTTGCGTTGTTCTATCCACCCTTCTTCCCCTTTCGAGTTCCGCACTCGCGCAAAACGCCGGTCGCGATCCAACACTTGGACGCGTTCGGCATTTCGCACGAAGCCCGCCTTGTTGTAGACCGCCGCCACCTGGTCGCGAAGGATCGCCTGCGGAGCAGAAACGTATGCGGTCTCCTGCACCCGACGGCCTCGCCCACAGCCGGGCAATAATGCGATCGTGAGCGAGAGCAAGACGCAAAGACGCAAATCAGTTTTCACTGGATCAAGATTAATATAGCGCGCCCGCGGTTGAGAAGTTACCCAAAGTAGCGCCGGCGTCCCACCGGCAACGCAAGCCGCTCCTATGACCCCGATTTCCAACTGGTGACTGCATTGCCGACGGGGACGCCGGCGCTACTGCTCGCAGTCACCAAAGCAGATGCCCACAGCTCGGGCGGTGCGTACCATCTCGCCGTCCGGATTCACGGTTTTCACCTGACCCACCGCATCGGCGATGTTCACAGACTCAATACATTCGTTGCGCAGACACACCATC
>DATHJP010000745.1:0-13447 GCA_035489695.1 Terriglobales bacterium | reverse complement strand
AATAGTCTGGGCGGTTATCCCACCCTCGGGGAAGTGCTGAGGCAGAGGGGATACCGGAGTGGCGCGTTTTCAGCGAATCGGATTTATTTCACGCGCAATGTCGGATTGGGACGAGGCTTTGTTCACTTCGAAGATTATTTTGATTCCGTCGGTGATTCGTTCGTACGTACGCTGTATGGAAGGGAATTCGCGCGGCTTTACCTCAATCGCACCGAGAAGAGCAAGGTAACGCGAGCGCTTCGCTACCTGCGCCTGGAGTCCTGGCTGGACAAGGACTCCGAGGGCTCGGGCGATTTTGGAGGCGCGTATGGTGTGCGAAAGCGGGCGAGCGTGGTGAATCAGGAACTCCTGGAATGGATTGACCGCGACCGGCGACGTCCTTTTTTTGCCTTCCTTAATTATTTGGATGTGCATTACTCCTATGGCGGACCCAGAGGTTATCCGAAGCCTGACTGGGATCGGGGAACCACTATCGATGAATACGACGCTGGCCTAAAGTATGTTGACGATTACATCGGGCGACTTCTGCGGGAATTGGAACAGCGAGGGCTGGCACAAAATACAATCGTGGTTATCACTTCCGATCATGGTGAATCGCTCGGAGCACACGGGTTGACCTACCACGGAGCTGCGCTGTACCGGGAACTGATCGAGGTGCCGCTGATAATTTCCTATCCCGCGCAGATTCCGGCAGGCCTTCGGGTAGGGGCGCCGGTCAGCAATACTGCGATTGCGGCCACCATCATGGATCTGCTGGGGGCGGACGCTCCAGGCCCGTTCCCGGGGCCTCCCTTGAGCGCATTCTGGAAATCGCCGGCAGTGCAGACCAAATGGCCGGATCCTATTTCGGAGTTGGCGAAGACTGACATTATCGTTCCAGCAGATAGACGTGTCGAAGGAAAGATACCCATCGCCACTAACGGTTGGATGAGGTCGCTAGTCACGCCGCGATGGCATCTGATCACGCATGAAAAGTTCGGCCATCAGCTTTATGACTGGACGGATGATCCCAATGAATCCAGGAATTTGATCGATTCCCCCGCGGGCCGCGCTACGGCTCTCCGCTTAGCATCGCAATTCGACGCCGGGACTAAGAGCCCATGAGCGTCGAGGCAACGAACCGGCTTGTCAAACAGCGGGCGCTCTTGATATTTGTGGTGACCTTCGTTTCCTACGCTTACTTCTATGAAGGCGGAGGCTGGAACCAGAACTCGCGCTTCGATCTGGTGCGCGCCATCGTGGAGCAGGGAACACTGCGCATCGATGCTTATCACGAGAACACACAGGACAAATCGTTCTACCAGGGCCACTACTATTCGGACAAAGCTCCGGGCCTGGTTCTGCTGGCGTTGCCAGCCGCCGCAATTGCTAGACCTTTGTTACGCGCAACAGGAATCGACCCAATGTCGCCGCGCGGCCTGGTTGCTATTTCTTATCTAGTGACCGTATTCGCGGTGGCTCTGCCGACTGCTTTAGCGTGTGCCTGTTTGTTTTGGATCGCAGTAACACTCGGGAGCAATGTGAGCGGCGCCCTTTTTGCCGCGCTAACCATGGGACTGGCTACACCAATCTGGGCATACGCAACACTTTTCTGGGGACATGCGCTTACCGGAGCATGTCTTCTGTTCGCATTTGCTGCGGGCATGATGCTACGGAGTAGTGAACTCGCTCGCCGTGATTTCCTCTGCGGAGTTGCCGTCGGCTTGAGCGCGGGGTGGGCGACCGTGTCGGAATATCCTGCTGCCCCGGCGGCGGTGATTCTTGCCGTGTTCGCTCTAGCGCAGATTTGGCAGGCAGGATGGCCGCGCCGCTGGCGCACCACAGCCGGAATATCTGTGGGCGCCCTTGCGTGTATTGCGGTGCTCATGGTCTATCAGTATCACGCCTTCGGCTCAGCTCTTCATCCCAGCTATGCCTATTACCAGGAGGGAGCGTTTCCCTGGATGAAGCACGGATATATGGGTCTGACTTATCCGCGGATCGATGTCATGATGAAGCTGTTGTTCGGCTGCCGGCGCGGGCTTTTTGTGGTTTCTCCCGTTTTAGTTGCGGCTCCCTTCGGGTTGAGGGCGCTATGGAAGAATCCAGCAACTCGCGGCGCTGCCGCTGCGGCGTCGGGTGTTGCCGCCTATTACTTTCTGTTCAACGCTTCGTTCTGGGTGTGGGATGGCGGATGGTCGTACGGACCACGCTACCTGAGTGCGGGACTGCCGCTGCTGTGTGTAGGGCTGGCGCCGGCCTGGAGTAGCGCAAATCGGAATTGGCGGCGAGTACTCGCTGCGCTGGCACTGTGCGGCGGTTTGTTTTCACTGATGGCAGTCTCCACCACCGCGCAGCCGCCGGACCGGTTCCGGTGCGCCCTTTTCCAATTATTGGCGCCTTCGTTTTTGGCCGGCAAATTGTCGCTTAATCAGGGCGGATCGATGCTCACCCTTTCAGAAACAGCTGGGGGACAAGCTCATGGAGCATTCAATCTGGGAGAACTCGCCGGACTTCATGGCCTGCCCAGCTTGATTCCATTATTCGTGGTTTGGGGCCTTGCCGCGTTTCTGTGGAGCCGAATGAATCACGCTGAACGGCGAGCGGCGACACATTGTTAGAGCTAGTGGGAAGGAATTTCCCTAGCTACTGGCCACTGGCAACTGAAATTACTGGCCCGCACGCAAAGGTGAAATCAGCATTCGGCCAGCAGTTTTTTTCTTGGCATCTGCCTTGTCGTGCCGGTAGGTCAGGTCCAGCGAACCTTCCGCCGTGGCGGAAGCGTCGGCCAGGGTAGCTGCAAGAGCGCGGAAGGATCGACCAATATCATGGCTGTCCTGAAACGCCACCGGAGCGCCCTTATCGATGGCCGGTGCTATCGATTGATAATTGTTCGGCAGCTTCCATAGCAGTGTGCAGTTCGTGGCCTTCGCTACATCCTCGTCGCTGAAGCCAGGGATTTTTTTGTAGCGATTGAGTACCAGGCGCACCCGGTCACGACCCGATCCCTCTTCCAGGAAGGAACGTATGCGGCCGGCGCTCCACAGGGATACCACATCAGTCTGAGCCACCAGCAAGACGGCATTGGACAAGTCACAAAGCATGCGCGAGGTCTGGTCAAGCCGGCTGGAGCAGTCCACAATCACATATCGAAAGTGGGCCACCAGCAGGTCAAAAAGCCGGGCCATTTCGGCCGCGGTTGGTAGCAATGAATGCGGATGCTGTGGACCAGCCAGCAATTGCAAACCGCCTTTGCACTGGGTCATCAAGCCATCGAGCAGTGAAGAATCCATGCGGTGCAGATTCTGCAACGCGTCGACGATCCCGAACGTGGGCCGGACATTCAGATGAAGAGCGGCGTGGCCCAGCGGCGCAAAATCCACCAGCAGCACACCGCCCTGAGATTCCTGAAGAGCAATGGCGGTGTTTACCGCAACCGTGGTTGCACCCGCTCCACCTTTTGCATTGGTGACAGTGAGAACGCGAGCCCGGCCGGACGAGGTGCGTGTCTTCCCTCGCGATGTCGCAAAGCGCGTGAAACACTCGATCAAAGCTTCGGAGCCGGCATGCATTTCGAGATATTCACCAGCGCCCGCACGCATGGCGGAGACGATCGTGGACGGATCATTCATGGGACCAATGGCAAAAATTGCAATGCCGCTGGTCGTTGAATGGATCAGCTCAATGGCGCCGATTGCGCGCTGCACATTGTGCGAATCAATATCCACCAGCACCACTTCAGTGCTGACATCTTGTATCTGACGCACAATAGGATCGGTGGCGCTGGCCGGGAAGCCGACATGGGTGAAGACATTTCGGCCCATGTTCGTTGTCTCCAGACGATGCTGGAGCACCGACACTCGCTCTTTGTCCTCGGTTAGAAGGGTGACTGCTATCCCGTGCATGGCTGGGGCCTCACTGGTATCGCCGATATCAGCATGTTATGAATGGACGAAGGGAGCGCCAAGTGACTTAGGTAACCTCGCGTGACTTCCACAGAAAAATCCCTTCCTCGCAGATCGTGAAATGAAAGCGGAATCCAGAACAAACGCAGCAGCGGGAAGACCCGGAGCGAAACAGCGTCCCCTTCGGAGCAGGTATTCTATGCGAAATCGGCTCGCTTGGAAAGGACCAAAGCAGGCCAAAATCCGCGCCCACCAAGCTGAGTGAAGCAGGCTACTTTAACCTCAGATATATGTGGTAAATAATCGGTAAATATTTCGTCGCTTCGGCAGGAATGGACAGCGGTCTTTCAGGCTAATGTTCGTGCAGCCCTGAGATGCGATCGTAGCCTCGGGAAGCTCCCGTGACGGTCTCGGCCTCGGGCAGGAATTCATATCCCTGCAAGTGGACGGCAACTTGAAATGTCGTCCCACTCAAGGGCGCCACGACGCGCAACACCTTGCCTCGGCAGCGGACCCTCATATTATCGGCCAGCGTAATCTCCGAAGGCATAACTAGGGTCAATTCTACGGCGTCTCCCTCGGACAGAGAAAAATCGGTGCAGAAGAAAGCTCCCCTTGCGCTCAGATTCTGGGTGACACCTTGTCCTTCACCCTGTGGCGTGACCGATCGCACGGACACTGGAAGGAAAAAGCCAAATCGTTGTGCCGCTCGGCGCTCGAGGTGGGCTTGGACGGTGCTCATAATGTTAGGGAACCCGCAAAATTCAATTCCGATTACGCGGACCTTAATGCTTGCCTCTATACTGGGCTTCTGGTGGCCCTGCCAGGCCGTTTGGCCAGCAGGGGAAACTTTACCGCAGCTCTTGACAGGAAGGAAGCACAAACTGAAAAAGATGGGATTCAAGCACCAGCGGGTGGCTGAAAGGCATCCATAAGAGCGAACTGAAAGTGGCGGATCCGGCTATTTCCAACTCACTTACAAATCAACGACCACATGGTTCCACGCAGCGGAAGCAGAACCGGGTGCAGGTGACTCTGCGCGCCCTCCGGCATCGTAATTTTCAGCTTTTCATCAGCGGACAACTTATCTCCTTGATCGGGACGTGGATGCAGACTGTAGCCCAGTCATGGCTGGTCTATCGTTTGACCGGTTCGTCGCTATTGCTTGGCTTGGTGGGATTTGCCAGCCAGATTCCAGTCTTCCTGGTCGCCCCCCTGGGTGGGATTGTGGCCGACCGGCACAACCGCCACCGCGTGATTATCGCGACCCAGACCGCAGCCATGCTCCTGGCCGGTGTTCTAGCGGGCGTAACCCTACTGGGAGTAGTGCAGGTGTGGTACGTCTTTGTGCTGGCGACTTTGCTGGGCGTGGTAAATGCGTTTGATATCCCCGCGCGGCAGGCTTTCCTGGTGGACATGGTGGGCAAGGAAGACCTGATGAACGCCATTGCCTTGAATTCGTCCATGTTCAACGGCGCGCGGATTATCGGCCCGGCCATCGCCGGCGTGCTGGTGGCGAAGATCGGCGAAGGCTGGTGCTTCTTCGCCAATGCCGTCAGCTACATCGCGGTGATTATCGGATTAGCGATGATGAAGCTTCCGCCTCGCGCCTATCGGACATCGTCTGCTTCCCCAATGGCGCACATTATCGAGGGCTTTCGATTCGCCCGCGAAACCGGCCCGATCCGCGCAATATTGTTGTTGTTGGGACTCGTCAGTCTGGTCGGGATGCCGTACACGGTGCTGATGCCGGTATTCGCAGACCGAATCCTGCATGGCGGCGCTCGTGGCCTGGGAATTCTCATGGGCGCCACTGGAGTAGGAGCGTTGCTGGGAGCGTTGATGCTGGCTTCGAGAACCGGCGTTAGCGGACTCGGCCGCTGGGTGGCATTCTCCTGTGCCGGATTCGGCGTCAGCTTATTTCTGTTCTCCTGGTCTCGCCATTTCTGGCTCTCCGTGGCATTGCTCCTGCCGGTAGGCTTCTCCATGATGCTGGAAATGTCCTCTTCCAACACGCTGATTCAAGCCATGGTCCCCGATCACCTGCGAGGGCGAGTGATGGCCATGTACTCCATGATGTTCATGGGCATGGCGCCATTTGGAGCGCTGATCGGAGGCGCACTGGCGGATCGACTGGGCGCGCCCCTTACAGTTTCCATCGGAGCGGCAGCTTGTATTGGCGGCGCCATCTGGTTCGGTATGTACTTGCCAAAGATACGTGTGGAGGCGCGCCAGTTGATCGTGCAACAGACGGTGGGGGGCGGCGAACCTTCCTAAGAGACTTGCGGGAAGCAGAATCACTATTGTCCCGATCTCATCTCACGCACCACGTCAAGCAATGAGCTGTGCGCGAATGGCGCGGGCGTCAACGTGAGCACCAGCATGATTAAGCCGAACACGGCGAGCCAGCGTCGGACACCTGTTATTCCTGGCCATTCCGGAACGACAGGATGCCGCATACCGCTGATGCGCAGCAAAATCGCCCAGATTATCCAACCCGCCCAGCAGTAAATCGCCAGAGGAATCAACGCGAGAATTGTAGCCCGCGAAACAAATTTGTGGGCCCGCGGAGCGAGCGCAAAAACGATGTGTCCACCGTCGAGTTGCCCCCCGGGGAGCAGGTTGAGCGCGGTGGCAAACATCCCCACCCAGGCTGCGATCACTGTGGGGTGAAAGTACATCCCCTGAAGAGAGGCCGAACCGCCACGCACTTTCGCCAACGGAAGGACGGCCCAGGCCAAGTGAAAAATGAGTGGATACCCAAGCTGGATGTCAGAAGCAACGGCTGTAGGCGCCATCATCTTCGAGTGAGGCAAAGAGAAGATTAGGACCGCGAGCGCTATTACGAATCCCGCAATCGGCCCAGCGATTCCGATATCAAACAACGCAGCGCGGGAGCGTATCGGAGAACGAATTCGAATGAAAGCTCCCAGCGTGCCAATCAATGTCGGTGCCGGAATGAAGAACGGTAGGGTTGCGTACACCCCATAATAGCGGCAGTAAAGATAGTGCCCCATTTCGTGCGCCAGCAGAATCAGCATCAGCGTGGAAGCGAATGGCAAACCCAGCAGCAGGCGCGATGGCTCGGCCAACACCCAACGCGCGGGGAAGAATGGCAGCGCGTCGTCATTCATCGAAAACGCGGGCTGGTTGTTCTGAAAATTGAACTCCATGCGCGCGCCGACGACCAGCGTGGTGAAGACAGTCGCCAGAAATAGCAAGATATGCAGCCAGTAACGCGGCTTTTGGGGACGAGGGAGATACACTTCCGACGGACGGTAATACTCAATGGTTGGAGGCAGTGGGGGAGTGGGATCAGACATGAAGATTCCGGGATAGGAGTCAATCGACGTTCGGGTGGCCATGCGCGCGAATTCCGCCGCACGCAGGCCTAGTCCTCAGCCAGGCTCAGTCAATGGACTGCAACTCCTTTCCTGGCTTGAAGCGTACCGCTTTGCCGGGAGGGATGGAAACTTCCGCTCCGGTACGCGGGTTCCGTCCGATACCGGTCTTTCGCGGCCGGACGTTGAACACGCCAAAGCCCCGCAGCTCAATGCGATCACCCTTGGCGAGGGCTCGCTTCATGCTTTCGAAAACGGTTTCCACGGCCGTCTCGGCCTTGGTCTTGGTGATGCCGGTCTTATTGACCACTTCGTTGATGATGTCCAGCTTTATCACAGGCGGCTCCCGGCGGCGGGGTCACTACGATCTACCAAGTGGTTGATGCTAAGGGACATAAGGGAGATTGTCAACGGCAGGTTATCTCCCGTAAGATGGCGGCACCCTCTTTACCAGCCCAGGAGCAGCCATGGAGCGAAGTTCCGTCCTTAATAATCTAGCTCAAACCGCGCATAGCGACAAAAGGAGAAGCATGCTGAAGAGTGACCGTTGGATCCGCAAGATGGCCATGGAACACGACATGATTAATCCCTTCTCGGAAAAGCAGGTTCGAGAAGGAGTGGTGTCCTACGGTCTGTCTTCTTACGGCTATGACTTGCGCGTGGCTGACGAATTCAAGATCTTTACCAACGTGAATTGCACCGTGGTTGACCCCAAGAATTTTGACGAACGATCTTTCGTTACCGTCCGTTCCGATTGCGCTATCGTTCCGCCGAATTCCTTCGCGCTAGCGCGATCCGTGGAATATTTCAAAATCCCGCGCGACGTGTTGACCATCTGTGTGGGCAAGTCTACTTACGCGCGTTGCGGAATCATCGTGAACGTAACCCCATTTGAGCCCGAGTGGGAAGGCTTCGTCACGCTTGAGATCTCAAACTCGACACCGTTGCCAGCCAGAATCTACGCCAATGAAGGCCTCTGCCAGATTCTTTTCTTCCAGTCGGATGAGGTCTGCGAGACCAGCTACGCTGATCGCAAAGGAAAATATCAATCGCAGAAGGGAATTGTGCTGCCGAAGTTGTGAGGAAAGAGAAGTGGCTAGTGATTAGTGGCTAGTGGTCAGAACTGAATACCAGCCACTAATCACTAGCCACTAGCCACTGACTATCCCTTCCGCTCAGCTTCCTTATACATGTACTTAATCGAAGGCTTGTAGATCATCAAATTGGGCTGGGCATTGCGATTCACCTTAATGCAATATCTGTCATACCACTCAATGACGCCATGGATTTCTTCGCCGTCCTTGAGCACCACCACCATCGGCGTCCTGGATTGCATCTGCTTCTGGTAGTAAAAATTTTCGGCGTTGGTCTGTTCCGGTGGCGCCGTCTTTCTGCCACCTCCACTGCTTCCAGCACTACCGCGATCGTTGCGCTCATTCCGATCGGGGCGGTCCACGCGTTCAGGCCGGTCACGGCGGTCGCTGATGGAGAGCTGGGTATGATTATTGTTGTGCTCGGCGCGATTCAAGGAAGGCCGGATGAGCTTACGGTTGGCATAACCTTCCGGTTCGAGCGGCCGCTCGGCTGGCAGAGAATCGATTGCATCTTTCATGGCACCACCATTCGACATATTTTTTAGCGGGCCACAATACGTCGCTGCTGTGATTGTGGGTGCTGAAGGTGTGAAACGTTGCATTAACGTAGCACAGGTATCGAGCTATGACAATCCTCAACTAATAGGGACGGAAGGATTTAGCAAAGTAGCTGTTTTCGCAGAGTTTTTGGGTGCGGGTTAACGCCCCCGAAAGTGCTGAATGCTGAGTGCTGATTGCTGAATGCTGCTTGATTCGGAAGTTGGCTCCTTCAACCCCGCTCCACCGCCGTGGCAAATGCGTCCAAAGAGAGCGAACGCAAGAGATTGCGGCGCATGCCCCGCTCTACTTCAGCCAGGCGATCGGACGCAAAAGCAATCCAGTTGAAGTCCGACGATTCCGCAAATTTCTTCAAATCAGCCTGGATATCCGTGTTGCGGACTAGTTCCGGAGTGCCGCTATGCAAAAACGTCAGGTCCTGTAATAGGGAATAAAGGGTACGCAGCAGTTTCTCCGTTTTTTCCCGGCCTTCTGCTCCGGCACGATAGGTCTCGGTCACTTTAAACAGTTCGCTATGATCTACGCTTCGCAAGGCGGAGCCAAGAATCGTCAGTGCATGAGCCCGGGCCGCAGTATAGGCAGCGAGGTCGAAACTGCGCGCGCGTCCCACGGCGCCTTCGCAGAGACGCGCCACCAGGGCGCGCTGCTTTGAATTCCAGTCAGGACGATGTTGGGCCAGATACTCCTCGACCTCCGGCGCGGACAGCGCCGCCAGCGAGCAGATCATCGAACGCGAGCGGATAGTAGGCAGCAGCGCACCTGGGTTATCCGCCAACAGGAAAATCGTGGCGAACTCCGGCGGCTCTTCCAGCACTTTGAGTAGCGAGTTGGCTGCTTCCTTCATGAATGCAGAATCGGTGAAGATGTAAACCCGCTCCTTCGCCTCTCCAGGACGAAAATAAATGGTCTCAATCACGCGGCGCACCTGGTCTACTTTAATCATCAACTGTGGAGGATCAGGCGGGATCACCAGCACGTCGGGATGAGTCTGCACAAAGAGGCGGGTTTCTTTCTTGTCAGTTTCACGTAGAGATTCGCGAGCTTCGACGGCCTCGGTGAAGCGGGTTTCGAGGTCCTCCGCCTGGGCGATGCGAACGCAGTTCGAGCACTTGCCACAGAAATCCGGGAGGTTGTCGGTAAGGATAGGCGACAGGCAATTCATTGCCTTTGCCAGCATCAGAGAAAGCGTATATTTCCCGGAACCGGCAGGGCCGGCCAGGATCACCGCATGCGGAAAGCGATTGCGCGCCAACATATCGCGCAGGCGATGAATGACGTCGGTGTTGCCGTAGAAGTCGGAGAAGCCCATAAGCAAAGCACTCAGCAATCAGCACTCAGCAATCAGCCACAGCAAATTCGATCAGCTCTGAGTCCACATCAGCATACTCGCAAGCAGATCGAGAAGTAGCGTCCCGCCAGCTGACCCGTGATTGGCTGAATGCTGAGTGCTGATTGCTCGCCTCACTGATTGCTCGCGTCACGCCGTCTTCGCGGCCAGCTTCAATTTGCGTCTGACTACTTTCACGATTTCTGCGTGAGTCTCTTCGGCGCTGCCGCGCGCGTCGACTACAACGACGCGTCCGGGTTCCCGGGCGGCAATCGCCAGATATGTATTTCGCACTCGGCCGAAGAAGGCACGACTCTCCTGCTCGAAGCGATTTTCATTTTCTCCACGGCCAGTCGGGTCACGTCTCTGATTGCGGCGGCGAGCGCGTTCAACGCTGGCGGCAACCTCAGAATCCATCAGGATCGTGAGCTCGGGTTTCAGATCGCCACACAAGATATGATGAAGAGCCAGCACCGGTTCGCTGCCCAGCTTGCGCCCGCCTCCCTGGTATGCCTCGGTGGAATCAGTAAAGCGATCGCAGAGTACTACCTGACCTTGAGCCAGAGCGGGCTGAATCACTTCCTCGATGTGCTGGGCGCGCGAGGCAAACATCAGCGCCAGCTCGGCAAATGGCGAAAGCCCTGCTGTGGAAGTATCAAGCAGCAAGTGGCGGATTTTCTCTCCAGTCGCGGTTCCTCCCGGCTCACGCGTTACCAGCACTTGGAAACCTTGTTCGCGCAACACCGCTGCCAACTTTTCCGCTTGGGTGCTCTTGCCGCAACCATCGAGTCCTTCGAAGGTGATGAATTTGCCGCCATGGAGATGGGTGGGCATCGAGAAATGATAGCACCCAGAAAGACGGCATTTAGCACCTGGCAATTAGCATTTAGCCCCTGCGCGCCTGAGGACGTTGCTAAGTGCCAATTGCTAAGTGCCAAGTGCTGGTTTTCTCCCGCGTGACTACAATCGCTTCCGGCTGATATATTCGTGAACTTCGCTTGCATCTTATGTGCAGTGAATCAGGAGCGTCTCCGATGACTACTTCTCCCTGTCGTGTGCTGTGCTGCCTTCTATTTTTGCTCACCCTAACGATTCCTATCTTCGCAGCCGGACCTGCTCCGCACATCACGATCGCGCTAGATGCGACAGAGGCGCCTCGCAAGATCTTTCACGCGCGCATGACGATTCCTACCACCGGGGGCGCGCTCACTCTCTATTATCCGAAATGGATTCCTGGCGAACATGGGCCAACCGGGCCAATTCAGGATCTGGCGGGACTGAAGTTCACCGCCAACGGTCAGATTCTAAAATGGCGGCGTGATCTGTTAGACGGATGGACCATCCACGTGGATGTTCCCACTGGCGCGGCCAGCGTGGATGCATCGCTGGACTTCCTTTCCCCTGCGGGTGCCGAAGGCCTCTACACCGGTGGGCGTTCGGCCACGGACAAGATGTCGGTAATAAGTTGGAACACCATGCTGCTTTATCCCGCGGGATGGACTTCGGACGAGCTCATCTACGAAGCAACTCTCCGTCTTCCGGCGGGATGGAAATTCGGCACCCCGCTGCCGGTTGCGTCGCAGTCAGGAAGCGAGATCAAGTTCAAGTCTGTATCACTGACCACGCTGGTGGATTCGCCTGTAATCACCGGCCAATACATGCGAGTAGTGCCGCTGGCGCAGAATCCGCTTCGCGAGATGGATATCGCAGCGGATAGCGCCGCCGCTCTGGACGCGCCTGCAGAAGTCATCGATCACTACAAGAACCTGGTTGACCAGGCCGAAAAGTTATTTGGCGCGCATCACTATCGTGAATATCACTTCGTATACAGCCTGAGCGACCATGTCGCCCACTTCGGTCTCGAGCATCACGAATCGAATGACAGCCGGGTGGACGAACGGGGCATGGTGAACCCAGCGAAACGGCTTCTTTTCGCTGGGCTTCTGCCCCATGAGTATGTGCATTCGTGGAACGGAAAATATCGCCGCCCCGCAGATCTGACCACGCCTGATTACGAGAAGCCCATGCAGACCGATCTGCTCTGGGTGTATGAGGGCCTGACTTCCTATCTGGGTGATACGCTGACTGCGCGCAGTGGACTCCGCACGCCGGAAGAAGCTCGCGACGAGTTGGCTTCGATCGCAGCCGATTTGGATCACAGGTCAGGCCGCGTCTGGCGCAATTTGCAGGACACTGCCGACGGCGTGCCTGATATGCAGGGAGCGCCTCATCAATGGTCATCGTGGCGGCGTCCTTTGGATTACTACGACGAAGACGTTCTGAACTGGCTATGGGTGGATACGATCATTCGCCAGCAGACTCAAGGGAAGAAATCGATCGATGACTTTTGCCATCTCTTCCACGGCGGACAGAGCGGGCCTCCCGAGGTAAAGACCTACACCTTCGACGATATCGTAAATGCGCTTAACCAGGTCGCTGCCTACGACTGGCGTGGTTTTTGGACCGAGCGGCTGACTAATCATGGCCCAGGAGCGCCGTTAGGAGGAGTCGCGAACAGCGGCTGGAAGGTTGTGTATGACGATACCCGCTCAAGCCTGGAGAAAACTCGCGACGAAGAACACAATAGCATTGATGCTTCATTCTCTATCGGGCTGTTGTTACGTGAGGATGGTTCTATCATCGACACGATTGAAGGCATGCCGGCAGCCACGGCGGGTATTGGTCCTGGGATGAAAGTCGTTGCGGTAAATGGAAGACGGTTTACTGCGGATGTTCTGCGGGACGCCCTGAAAGCAGGGAAAACCAACTCTCAGCCATTGGAACTGCTGGTTGAGAACACGGACTATTACAAGACTTACAAACTCGACTATCGCGGCGGCGAGAAATATCCGCACTTGGTGCGTGATGATTCAAAGCCCGACATGCTAAGCGACATCATCAAGTCGCGTTGAGATAGCGCTAGAGCACTTTATGTCTCACTAACGCCCGCAAACAGATCTGTCTCCTGCCCACTTGACCGCGAACTCGAGGCAGCAAGGTGAAACATTTCCTGCCGCGCACCCTTGCGTATGTTCTCTTCAAAACGCGGCCAAAGAGGCGACTGGCTGGCATGGGCCTTGAATGCCGCCATCTTGGCTTCCAGGAAATCCCCGATATCGATGCACGCGGTGGGAAAAGAGAGCAGAATTGGCTGCCTGTCAGACAGACTGAAGTTAGCGGTAGCGTAATACAATTTTTGAGCGCGATGCGGAGTCATTCCGCCCTGCAATTGATCGGGATAAC
>DATHJP010000744.1:0-2257 GCA_035489695.1 Terriglobales bacterium | reverse complement strand
TATTAAGCCATCTGGCGCTTCGGGTTCCGCTTGTATAGGATGGCGCTATGGGCCGTGCCGCTGCTCTGCACACCGGTGACGGAGCTGACGGCCAATTACAGGAGTAACGTCAGCTCGGCGCCCGGTCCCCACGCGTGCTTGCCGCGCTCTCGTTCGTAACGCAGGCAATACCCATCACAGTCACAACTTTGATTTCATTGGCTTCGTTTCCTCCAAGCTATCGCCGGATCAACAAAGTGTTTGTCCGCTGCGTCTAAAGGCCTCCTCTATATAGTACAGCAGGGCGGATCGGGCTGTGTGCAAGGATTTGTGCAAGAATGAGCGCGTCTCCGGCTGGATAAGAACAGTTTCAGCACTGAGGATTAGGCAACCAACCGGCAACTGTCGAACCGGCCCTATCGTATCGCAGCGGATTGGCGCTCCGTTGTTTCTCTCAATCCAACATATCTCGAAAGGAAGAGCGTCAATTACCTCGGAAGGGGTATTTCAAAATCCCGCACTCGCGTTGTAGAAGAGGATTTGCTGGGGATGACATTTCGATGATGTGAGAACAACGCTTCGCTTACGGTCGAGGATCAGGTATGAAACTTCCATTTCAATATAGCGACACCTCATTGGATCGCCCGATCTGATGAACGGGCTTTGTGTAATTTCGGAGAATGCGACGGCTAGGAAATTTCGTCTCCTAGCCAATTGCTCGCGTGGCAAGAATGTAACCTCTGGTTCAAAGGACGAACGCCAATCTGGTGAGGTTTGTCCCGAACGGCAGCTGGCGGTTGCCGTCCTTTCCCAGGCGGCAGATGATTTGCAGAAGTTCCGCTACGCACGGAGTGGTGCAGGCTACTCACTCTATGCGGATGCGCGCAAGTGGATCGCGTCTAACGATCGCTTATGGCCGTACTCATTCCTAAATCTCTGTGATGCTTTGCATCTGGCAGCCGACGTGATGCGTGCCGAACTGCTGGGGAATAGGTCCAGTCATGCCTCTCTTAAAAGCCGGACGACATGACTTCGGTCTGCTGAACCCGAGGAGTCTCCCCCTTTTGAGGGAGAAAGATTTCCCTCTTCTGAATAATGGTTGGTCAAAGTTGGTGGCGGATACGATCCATGTAAGACGAGGTTTGTATGTCTGATCGAGACCATACGCCCGAAAGGTCTGAAGCGCCCAGACGGTTAAGCTTTGGGCAATCTACCCGCCGCACTTTCCTTTCGCGATTAGGCATGGCCGGTTTGTTAACAACAGCAGGGCCCGCAATTACAACATTGGCGCAACGTTCCGAAAAGGCGGAGCAAGAACTTTCAGCAGCCGCGAAGGATGCCATTCCGGTCACACTTCATGTGAACGGCAAAAAACACGATTTGCAGATCGATCCCCGTACTACTCTGCTCGATTGCCTTCGCGAACATTTGCATCTGACTGGATCGAAGAAGGGTTGTGATCATGGTCAGTGTGGTGCTTGCACGGTGCACATTAACGGCCGGCGCCAGCTTTCGTGTCTCTCCTTCGCCGCGCTGCACGAAGGCGATGAGATCACAACCATCGAAGGCATTGGACAGCCGGAGAAAATGCATCCGATGCAGGCCGCGTTCGTGACCTGCGATGCGTATCAATGCGGGTATTGCACGTCCGGACAAATCATGTCGGCGGTGGCGCTCTTGAAGGAGCCGTGCGGGCCGGACGACGCGGAGGTGAAGGAGTTCATGAGTGGCAACATCTGCCGCTGCGGCGCGTATCAGAACATCGTGGCCGCCATTCAAAAGGTGCGGCAAGGCGCGAAGGCGGGATGAAAACGTTTCAGCTCACGCGGCCGAAAGACAGCGCGCAAGCAATTGCGGCGACAGAGAGGACGAAAACAGCGCAACAGGGAGCTGATATCCGATTCATCGCGGGCGGCACCACGCTGATCGACTTGATGAAGCTCAATGTCGAGCAGCCGCAAAATTTGGTCGATGTCAACCGGCTGCCGCTCGACAAAATCGAAGCGACTCCCGATGGCGGCCTAACGATCGGTGCGGTCGTTCGCAACTCGGACCTGGCCTGGCACCCGCTGGTGCGCAAGAACTACCGGGTTCTTTCCGAAGCGATCCTAAGCGGCGCGACTGTGCAGATTCGAAACATGGCCACGACTGCCGGCAATCTGTTGCAGCGGACGCGCTGCATGTATTTCCGAGACACGGCCATGCCGTGTAACAAGCGCGAGCCCGGCTCTGGTTGTGGGGCGATCAATGGCATGAATCGCGGGTTGGCCATTCTCGG
>DATHJP010000743.1:0-3298 GCA_035489695.1 Terriglobales bacterium | reverse complement strand
TGCATCGCGTCCTGGAATTCGTTCAGAACAGCACGAAGTTTTACGACAACCGCTATCTCAGCAAGCTTTTGAATCGTTGATTCGGCAATCGCCTATTGCTATGGGAGATGCACCTCAAGTTGTCTGGATTGGCCAAACTCGCGGTCAAGATCGTGGCAGTCGTCCTGCTCGGCGGTTTTCTCGGCGCCACATTGGTACGGCTGGCTCCCGGCTTCGGTGTGGACGAAGAAGAGCTGGACGCACGTCTTAGCAATCAAAGCATTCAAGCCCTGCGACAGGCCCAGGCAACGGATCAAAACCTCGCCGTTTTCTATTTTCATTATTTGAATCGCGTCCTCCACGGTGATCTGGGCACTTCGCGCACTCTGCAGCGTCCAGTCTCACAACTTCTCGCCGAGCGCATTCCCGAAACTCTCAAGTCAATCGGGCTGGGACTGGCCTTCGCGTGGGCATTGGGTCTTTCCCTGGCAATCGGAATCGTGATGTCACGCGCGTGGTATCTCGATCTCAGTGCCAGCCTGTTCGCCGGAACACTACTCTGTCTGCCTGCGGCGGTGTTGGCGTTGCTTTTTGTCCTGGCGCAGGCGCCAGCCCGTCTTGTTCTGGGATTGATTGTTTTCCCCAAGATCTTTCGGTACTCGCGAAATTTGCTGGCGCGAAGTTCATCGCTTCCCCACGTATTGACTGCAAGAGCCAAAGGATTGGGCAACTTCCGGCTGCTGTGTTGGCACATTCTGCCGCCCGCAGCGCCTCAATTGCTTGCGCTGGCCGGAGTCTCAGTAAGCATCGCATTCGCTGCCGCCATCCCCATCGAAGCTCTATGCGACCTGCCGGGAATTGGACAGCTTGCCTGGAAAGCCGCACTGGGACGCGACGTCGCCTTGCTGATTAATCTCACCATGATCGTGACCCTGGTCACCCTGGTGGCAAATTCCACTTCCGACTTGTTGGGCCAATCTTTTCATCGGGCATCCGCATGAGGTGGGCCCGTTCCATCGCAATCGTATTTCTCGTGGTCATCTCGACCGCATGCCTGCTGGCGGACTTCGTGGCTCCGGCTTCCTACGCTCGCCAGTTTCGCGACGCTCCCGCGGCGGCCCCTTCGCATCAACATCTCCTCGGCACCGATGATCTGGGACGCGACCGTTTTTCTCGCGTGCTCTACGGAACTCGGGTGTCGCTGCTACTAGCCCCCGCTGCCGCCTTGCTCTCCACTTTGTTGGCTGCGCTGATTGGCGGCATTGCCGGATTTGGCGGCGGATGGTTGCAACGCTGTGTCATGGCTGCTACCGACCTTTTTCTTTCGCTGCCCTGGCTGTTCTTGCTGATTACAGTGCGTGCGCTTTTGCCGCTGAACGTGTCCCCGGAAGTTTCAGTAATAATCACGTTCGCTTTGCTGGGATGCCTAGGCTGGGCCGGCGCTGCTCGTGTCATCTGCGCCGACGCCCGCACCCTCGCGCAATCGGATTTTATTTTGCTGGCCAGGGCTTCAGGCAGCAGTGGCTTTCGTCTCCTGTGGCGGCATCTGGTGCCCAACCTTAAACCGATTCTCTACGCGCAGTTCTGGATCTCGGTGCCGGTGTTCATTCTCACCGAAGCGAATCTCGGAATTCTAGGACTCGGTGTCGCTGAACCCTTACCGTCGTGGGGAAGTCTGTTACGTGAACTGGAAAGCTTTTCCACCATTTCGCTCCAAGCCTGGCAGTTTGTCCCACTGCTGTTGTTCATCGCAACCGTCAGCAGCTTTCATCTGGTCCTGACCAAAGAGGAGTTAGCGGCATGAGAAAACGTACTCACCTTATTATTCTGTTAATTGTTGTTGCGCTGCTGGCGAGCGCTGCGATTGCGCAGTCCGGCGGAGAACTACGCTTCTGTCTACGTTCCGAACCGAAAACGCTAAATCCGCTGCTCATGTCCGACGATTCCTCTGAGACCATCCGCTACCTGACCGGAGGAGTCCTTCTCCGCGTAAACCGCCTCACTCAGGAACCCGAACCGGAGCTGGCCACTAGCTGGAAATTAACCAATGCCGGCAAGACCATCACTTTCAAGTTGCGCGACAACTTGCGCTTCTCGGACGGAACAACTTTCTCAGCTGACGATGTGGCCTACACCATCCAACAGCTCATGGACCCTGCCTTACACTCGCCCACCGGAGACGCATTCCGCTCTGGCGAAGGCAAAGTGCAAACACAGTTGCTGACAAAGAATCGAATCGCGATCACCTTCCCCGCTCCCATTGCAGGCCTGGATAAGCTTTTCGATCAGGTGGCGATCATGTCAGCCAAATCCCCGCAGAAAGAAATGGCCGTCCTCGGACCCTACTACGTCGCGGAAAACAAAGCCGGCGCTTACCTGATCTTGAAAGGAAATCCCAACTATTGGAAGCACGACGCGACCGGGAGAGCGCTACCCTACATCGATTCCATCCGCCTCGACATTCAACAGAACCGCGATATCGAAATGCTCCGCCTGGTACGTGGCGAGATCGATTTCATCAATTCCCTCGATGCCGAATACTTCGACAGAGTGATGTCGGAAAATTCCGCAATGGGGCACGACGCCGGCGCTTCTCTGGACGCGGAATTCATGTGGTTCAATCAGGTCCCCACCTCACCGCTGCCTTCGTACAAGAAGGCGTGGTTTACATCCACCAATTTCCGTCGCGCTATTTCGGAAGCCATCAATCGCGAGGATCTGTCCCGCATCGCCTTCCGCGGACGCGCCCGACCTGCCGTAGGCCCGATCTCCCCAGCCAACAAATTCTGGTTCAACTCCAAACTACAACCCCATCCCTTTGACCAGAAGTCTGCGTTGCAACGTCTTAGCCTGGACGGATTCCACCTCCAGGATGGTGTGCTGCGTGATCGCGAAGGCCACGCCGTCGAGTTTTCCATCATCACCAACTCCGGCAACAAATATCGCGAACGCATGGCCACCATGATCCAGCAAGACCTGACCGCCATCGGTATCAAGCTGAACGTAGTCACCCTGGATTTCCCCTCACTGATCGAACGCATGACCCGCACTTTTGACTACGAGGCCTGCCTGCTCGGGCTGGTGAACAACGAACTCGATCCCAACTCACAAATGAACGTATGGCTCAGTTCCGCCGAGAACCATCAATGGAATCCCAGCCAGAAAACTCCCGCCACCGCGTGGGACGCTGAGATCGACAAACTAATGCGCGCCCAAGCCTCCACCCTGAACTCGGCAAAACGCAAGGCATTCGTCGACAAAGTCCAGCAGATCGCCTGGGAACAGGAACCATTCATTTATCTGGTGAATAAAAACGCGC
>DATHJP010000742.1:0-6725 GCA_035489695.1 Terriglobales bacterium | reverse complement strand
GATGGTGTTGTCATCCACGCCCTGGTCCATGTTGACGAGGTAGTTTCCGCTCTGGCCTTGCCAGGTGATGTTGATCAAAACGTTCATAGTTGTTCACTCCTTTCTGAGCTTGGTTGGTTTTCCAGTCCGTGCCCGTTATACGATAATTTGCGAATCAGGTCCAGCCACCATGGCAAATCCTCGCGAGGAACATCGCGTCCATTATTGCGGCATAGAAATCCGTCTTTCGTTATGACAGACCAGGAAAACTTCATCCCTGTTCCAGCCTCAACGGCTTCCATGGTGGTCAGGTCTTCATGCGAGAAATCCAGAAAGTTGCCCGGATGCGTGTGGGCGATCTCAGTGATCTCATGCCGATGATTCCAAATCGTCTCCCAACGTTCGTGATTGTCCGGGATCTTCGTTGCCGACCCAAAATACACGCGCAGAATTTTGTCCTCGACCAGGATGAAGCAGATCTCGCGCATGGTGATGGTTCCTTCGGTCTGGTTCAGATGTGTCGAAATACATGCAATTGTCCGGATTCGATGGCCTCGCGTACGGCCGAGGGCAGGCTGGACAAATTCAACTCCTCGTCCGCCCCGCTCAAACATATTCCCGCGTCCACGATTTGCAGCGATTCTGTATCGATGACGCACTCGAAGCGGCGGCCGCCAAGGCGATACCGCACTACCGCCTGCCGTTGGCCATTGCGCCGCCAATTCACCAACTCCGCGCCTGTGTGTGACAGGGCGAGGCTGATTCTACCTTCCAGAGTTTCCTGCCAGCGGGCCAGTTCAGCGACGCGCTTCTGTCTATCGGCCTCCTCGCGCGCGCGTCGTTCCGCTTCCCGGGTAAGCGCGCGCTGAGTGGATTCGAGAAGGAACGCATGAGCTAGAGCGGGAGTCGCACCCTTGATGTCATCAATGGAGCGCTCTTCTTCGAACGCGTCGCGGACCTTGGTTTCAATCTCCGTCTCGAACTCCTGACTGGAATAGAGAAGATGTCCATCGAACCATTTGCGCGCGGATACCGGCGTAAACTTTGGCAGGTCCACATCCGCCGGCAGACCAAACAACCGCGCCTGAAAGTCATTGCCGATGATCCGCCCGCTCATCACATAACCCGAGACGCGCTGAAGCCTCCACGCTTCCAGTTCCGGTTCAATCGGACCGTCCACCGTAAGATACCGTCCGGACTTTCGAAATTGATACCAGCCGGGTTGGAGCGTTTCTCGAAGCCGATAAGTCAACTGGTCGTCACAAATGGACTTGCCGCCGAAATACGGGAGCTTGAGCACCTCGCCCGGCTTCTGGAGGAATTGCGTATAATCCATTCGTTCGCCTCGACACAAATTAAATTCGCACTGCGCGAGTGGAAAGAAGTGTTTTTGTGAGCCCCAACGGGGGCGACGCCCGGATTTGAACCGGGATCCTTCTGTTTATGGGACAGATGCTCTACCATTGAGCTATTGCTTGTGACTCCTGGCCGATTGCGCAGTTCAAAATGTAAACCGCATCACGTCCTTGATGCGATCGAAAGTGAATCGCCACGCGAGTGGAGAGAAGTGTGTTTGCACAGTTCTTAGCTGTTGCCTTTACCATTTAGGCTACTCGCCCATTCGGTGGGCGAGGCGGGAATCGAACCCACAATGTTTGCTTGTAACTTCCATTCGATTGCGTGGCGAAAAAGGATGCATTACGCGAGTGGAGAGAAGTGATTTTTGTCAGTTTCGATGACTGATGCCTTTCCATTAGGCTACTCCTCGGTTTGATCGAGGAGGCAGGATTCGAACCTGCATAGTTGCTTGTAACTCCTGGCCGATTGCGTAATGCAAATGCAAAAAGCGCAGCAGCCGGGATCGGCTGCTAAAAAATCTACGCGAGTGGAGTGAGGTGGCTGCATTTGCAGCAGGGCAATCTTGCGATGCTTGTGACTTCACTCCGTTTGCGTATTGAAAAGAAAACCCACCACGCGAGTGGTAAGAAGTGTTTTGGTTTAAGCGCCGGATTCGAACCGGCTACATTCTGTTTCTTAGACAGATGCTCTACCGAATGAGCTAGCTTGTAACTTCCGTCCGATTGCGTGGTGTAAATCAAAGAGGAGCGCGGCGTTTCAAGCAGCGCTCCATTGTTGTTAATACGGCGAGACCAGCAGTTCCGTCTGCATGATCTTCTCGATCATCGAGCCTTTCTCGCGATGCGGCTGCGCTTCGAGCACGGCCTTGAGCGTGCGCTGCACCTGGTAAACGTCCGTGAACTGTTCGACGTTCACTTCGGTGTAGGGCACTCCCAGAACTTCCGCCGCGCGACGAACGGTCGAGCCGCGGTTCTCGTTACGCGCCACGTTTACAATGTGCGCAATTGCCTTGGGCACGTATCCCCACTGCTGGAGATTCGCCGCGAACAGGTCCCCCTGTTCACCGGCTTCATCCCCAACCGCGAAGAGGATGAGATTCGCATCCTTTGGAATGCGTACGCCATTATCGTGGAACACGCGCACACCCGAGCTATAGATCGTTCCACCGCTCGCCCCAATGCCCTTCAGCATGTGCTGAACACCAGCCGCCGAGTGATGGCGTGGCTTCAGGACTGTGCCTGTCGTATTGAAGCTGGCGATGTGCAGCTTTTCCGGAGGAAACCCCTGTACGATCATCGAGAGCGCCTCTTTCGAAGTCTCAATGGCCCCCTGCATGGAGCCGCTCGTATCAATGATGAACATGATGTGGATATCCACCTCCTTCGTCGCCTCTGCCACCGCCTTCGTGACCGCAGCGTCGGCCGATGCTTCCAGTTTTCCCGCCAGTTCCCGATCGCGAATGTTCTTCGCGATATTCCGGGCGCGCTGGTCGTCCTGCTTCTGAATCGCTTCCTGCCAGCGCCGCTTGATCGGCTCGTGCTTCAACAACCCGAGTTCTTCAAGCGTCGGCGTCAGGATTGTGAGGTCCTTGTCCGAGAACTGGTTGAGCATCGCTACGAAGATTGCCGCCGTAAGGCCGATGTTCTTCGGCAACATGCCCATCACCTGCTTCCAACCGAGTTTCTCGGCCACGATCTTCTCGCAGATTTGCTTTTCCGACAGACCGTCGAAGCTCAACTTGCGGATCTGTAGATCCGTCAAACCGATCGTGCGATGCCCTTCGACGGCCTGCTTCTGCTTCCAGCCGAGCACTTCGAAGAATCGCTTGGACTTCGGCTTGTAACCGATCATTCGGGCGAGGGCCTGGACCGTCTTTGAGTAACCCGACTTCTTCAGACCTTCCAAGAGCGATATGTTCGTTTCCCGGAATTCGAGCCAGTCGGTCACCGCCTTGTAGTAACGGCCCGTGAACGGCTTTCGCTTGTGCGGATTGCCGAAACCCAACACGCGATTGAGGGTCACCACGCCCGGCAACGACAGCACCTCGCCGACACGCTGAATGAGCTTCGGATTCATCATGCGATTCGACCCGCGTTCATACAGCTTGAGCATGGCTTCGCCGATCTCCCGGTAGTCGTCGTCGTGGAATAGAACGACTTTCTTACCGTTCTGCTCCTCGGTGATCGGTTCGCCCGCGCGGCTCTGCACGAGCATAAAAGCGGCGCAGACCACCTTCATGTCGCGCCAGTCGGTTTCCTTCATGACGTAAGAAGCCAGCCGCGCAGCGAGTTCGTTGTTGGCCTGCGAGATGTCCGCCAGGGTGCCGTAAACCTGCTCGATGGCCGTAGGATTCGGACCGGGTTCGCGCCATTCTCCACCGCGCACGCGACCGCTCGTCTTGTGTTCGTCGATTTCCTTGCGCGTCGCGGCTTTCCACTTGCCGTTGCGCACGACGCCCGGGCGGTTATGCCACAAATGGTCCGGGAAATTGATGATCAACTGGACCAGCTTCTCTGCCGGCCCGAGCGACTCGGCGATTCTTCGTGCCTCCTCTGGCGTTCGTCTGCTCATAGTTCACCTCCTTCTGTACTACGTGGTTCGCCCGGCTAAAAGTTGAAAAATCCATCCTCGTCGGCGTCTTCGAAAAGTGAAAAGCTGGTTGCGAGAACGAGGTAATTGGCGATTCGGAGAATGGCACTCCCGGCAGGACTCTCGCCTGCAACCTCCGCGTTCGAACCGCGGCGCTCTATACATTGAGCTACGGGAGCGTTTGAAACGGAGGAGGAAGCGGAAGGCAGAAGCTTTATTCGCCGCGCTGGGCACGCAAGGCTCCTCATGAATTTTTCAATCCGCGTTCCTCTTCCGAAATGGTGGGTCGCCACGGATTTGCACCGTGTTCTCGCCGGTTAAGAGCCGGGGCTTCACTATCAAAGTTTGCAACCCGAAACGCGACACGAAGGCGGAGTTGAACCGCCGCGGCCAGGTCTGTGAAGTCCTGGCCGGCACCGGTATTCGCGTCGCGTGAAATGGACGAGCATCAGGGTAGCGCACCCTGTATTCCGGTTTGGAAGACCGGCGTGTATCTCTCAACACTTATGCTCGGAGAAATGGAATCCCGTGCTGGAATCGCACCAGCCTCTGCGGTTTTGCACACCGCCGCCTGAGCTGCTCGGCCAACGGGATAGAGATTGAATGCGCGAGCGGAAGCTTGCGCCTCCGCCCGCGTTGTTTGTCTCTTGACGTCCTTGAATGGGTGTTATCTTCGCATCTGGCGTGCGCGGGCTTTCTCACGTCGCTGAACCCGCTGTTGATCTGTTGAGGTCAACGGGCGTTCGGCAGGCTCTGGACTTTTCGAGAACGCGGCGGCCAGAAAACTGTCTACCTTCTCGTTCTCGATCAGACCAAATTGCCGAAGCACCGGCACGCCGATGAGTCGCCCGGCCATTTCCTTGACCGGGAGGAACTCATTGATGATTTGCAGCACCCGCGCATGGTCGCCTTCCTCGGGATCAAACCACGAATACGAATCCCGGTACTGCGGTTCGTCTTTCTTCCAAACTCCATTCTCCTGCACTTCGTCCTCCTCGGACAACGTTGTGCGACGAAAATAGAGTCGTGCATCCTCACGAATTGTTCGGCTTTCGCCCAGTAACCAGACCAGCACCGAGCCGCCCTGGAGGCTGGAACGCGCATGGGTGAAAATCCGCGTTCTTGGCGAACGTTCCATCAATGCAGCGCGGAATCGCAAAGTGGCGTCCGCCGGAATTTCGCCTGTACCGACGATTTCGATTTGAAGCAGTCTGGGTTTCTTCGCGAGCACGCGCTCGAGCTCTGCAATGCGTTCAACGTAGTTTCCGTACGACCAAACCTCCACTCGAAAACGGCGGAGGCCTTGCCTTGATCGTTTTTTCATAAAAGTTCTCTGTAATTGGTTTCATGTTTTTATTGGTTTGAATACTCGTTGTGAAAGTGCGGGCGGAAACTCTCGTCCACGCCCGCATGGATCAAGTTGCTCCGCCTTCTTCGGTATTCGGCGCAGGCAAACCTGCGTTGCCGTTCTTCAGCGGAACGAAGCCGCCCGGCACACCCAATACTAGCGTGTTGCCGGCGTTCTGCGCAGCCGTGAGCGACTGCATCAGGCGCAGGTTCATCAGCGCCGGGTTGCCTTCCAGCACGCGCGCCGCGTTTGCGAGGTTGCGTAGCGAGGCGCTTTCTCCGCGAGCGCGTTCGAGCGCCGCCTGACCTTCCTGCTTGGCCTTCAGCACATCGGTGAAGGCACGCTTCAAGTCAGCGGGGAACATCACGTCCTTTACCTCGACCTTGAGGGCGTTGACGCCGATTTTGGCACCTTCTGGCTGCACCCGTGCCAGGAGCTGGACACCGATTTCCAGCCGCTGATTGAGCAGCGTTTCCACTGCGACTCTGCCCACGACCGCTCGCAGCGCAAGCTGGGCGGCGTTGTAGAGGTCGCCCCGCCAGTTTTGCGTGTCGTGCGCAGCCTTCGCCGGGTCCGTCACCTGGTAAGCGACGAGCAGGCTCACCTTTAGGCCGACATTGTCGGCGGTGAGCACTTCCTGGCCCGCCACAAGCAACGACGCCTTGCGCAGGTCCTGTGCGTCGAGCGTGAAGTGCCGACCCCAACGGATGTGTCGGCCCGCGCCGAGGACTTCCACGAACTTGCCCTTGTGGTAGAGCAAACCCGCGTAGCCTTCAGGCACGAGGAACGCGTGGCGAATCTTCGGGAAATTGGCAGCAGTGATGATGACGGCGACGATGGCCACCGCAATCGTAATGGCGATCATGACTTCGTTTTTCATGTTTCCTCCTCCTTTCTAAATCTAAGAGCCGGAGACAGGAGACCACCGTCCGGTAGCGGGAATATCACTTTCGTGGATTCGCAAAGCCACTTTCGGGTTGCGCTCGCGCGCCGGTCTCTCTGCCTCGGACCCTGTGCGGGGTCGCCCCCGCGCTCCTTTCCTGGAGTTGGTTTGCAGCCAACGTGCGGAATCGAACCGCGATTGAACCAGCCAACGCACGGAACGATTCCAGCAAACTGCCAGAATAGCCGCAGGCTTGATTCAAATTTTGAGATTGGTCAGGAAGCCGGGACTCGCACCCGGACCGTCCGCTTCACAGGCGGAGATGCTGCTGATTACACCACAATCCTGATGGAGCCCTTGGTCGGACTCGCACCGACGAATACGGGTTTACGAAACCCGCCCTGTAGCTGCTGGAGGCACAAGGGCTTAAAACTGGTGCTCTCACGTGGATTTGCACCACGAACTTCCGGCTTCGCAAACCGGTGTGCAGAACTAATTACACCTTGAGAGCAAAATGGCATCCGTGATCGGACTCCCACCGATTAGGCCCGGCTTGAAAGACCGGCT
>DATHJP010000741.1:0-12662 GCA_035489695.1 Terriglobales bacterium | reverse complement strand
CCCTGCATCTGGTCGCCTTCGCCAATGGAATGGCAGGCCATGCAGCCGCGCGTCTCAAATAATTCCTTGCCGTGCTCAGCATTGCCTGGATTCTGTTTCGGCAGCGGATCCTTGAAGCCGGACTGCCAGATATAAGCTGAGATGGCGCGGATCTGCTGATCACTCAAGCGGAAATTCGGCATCTTGGTGGTGGGACGGAAGTCCGTTGGTTTCTTAAGCCACACCGGAATCCAGTTCCGGTTGAGTTTCAGCCGGACGTCTTTCAGGTTCGGTCCGACTTTCTTCACGTCCTGCAGCAGGCTGTGAGACTGGAAATCGAGCTGTTGTATGTGGCCATCAATCTTGCTGTTGGAAATCTTCAGTGCTATGGCGTGATCATTCAACCGATTGGCTTCTTCGTTGGACTGAGCTGTGTCGGCCTGCTTCATCAACTCAGCCGCTTGCTTGGAATTTTGTGCCTTCTCGGTTTCGAGTTGCTTGATCTGCTGGCTGACAGAGTTCAGGTCCTCGGGCTCCTTGTCGTAGCCCTCATAACGATGGCAACCGACGCACCCTCGCTGCCGGAAAAGATCTTTGCCTTCGCTGATGTTCCATCCCACGTCGCCGCTGACCAGCACCATATCGGCCGCGTGGCAGGTCTGGCAGCCAGCTTCGGTATTTTGCTTTGCGAAGAGTGGCCACAGCCAGTGCTCATAATTTCCATGAGCTTTTTCGACGCTGGTGGTGGCACGGCCATTGCCCTGGTGACAGGGAGAGCAACCAAATTTGTCGGGATCGTGAATCTTCAGAAGATCGGGCTCGGGATGACTGGTGAAGGCTTGAGCGTATTCATCGGGCCGCTTCTCGCCCTTGGGAGTCATCGATGCCGCGGTGAGTTTGAGCGGCTCACGAATTCCCATGTGACAGGATTCGCACCGGTCGACAATGTTCGCGTCGGCAACGTTGATCTGCTGGATGGTTGGATCCCATTCGCTGGTCTTTTTTTGTAATCCCTCGATCTGGCTCGGAGTCAGGTCCACCAGGTGCGCATTGACGTAATCGGTGACCTTATTGTTCGCCTCCGTAACCGGCTTCAGGACGTCGGCCAGTTCCGCACTGACTTTGGTTCGCTCATCTTTTAGTTCGTCGTATTTTCCTTCAAGCTGACGGAAATCATATTTTTCTTTGTGGCCATCCGGATATTCGACAGTCCAGACTTTCTTTTTGTACTCCTCGAGGTCTTTCTGTTTGCTCTTCTTGCCAGAGGCGCTGGGATCAGTCTCGATTTCGTAGGTGATCGCATTGGCGTATGCGCGCTTATCGGTGAAGACGTTCTGGACGGCTAGTATTTTGGCGCTGAGGTCGATGATTTGCTTTTGGAGTTCATCTCTGTGCGGCTTGGCTTGAGCTTCTGCCTGTCTGGCGGCTTGTTCGAGTTGCTGGTAATCCGGATCCTTCTCAAGATCGCTGACCGAACGTGCGGACTTGGACTTGGCCGACTTAAGGAACGTGCTGTATCGATCTTTCCATTCGTGCTGATAAGCCTTCCACGGACGCTGACCGAACGCTTCGTCCCATAACGCCCAGAACAGCGAGGCCATGAGTAACACCATGGCAATTGCGTAATGCAGCGCGTAAGACTTGCTTACGACTGGATCGTTCTCGGGCAGTTCAGGCAAAAAAACCTCCAAATCAGTCGTTCGTCGTTAGTCCTTGGTCGTTGGCCAAGGACCAACGACCGATCTACACGTTAAACCACGGCGTTATCCAGACGTACTTAATGTGCCATGCAAGACGCAAGAGCATTTTCAGCGGTAGCGCCACCATGGTGAGCATGAAGAACATCATGATGGAATACTGAAGCAGGCTCATGCGCTTGTAATCCTTTGGGTTATAGCGACGGAACAGGGCATGCAGCGCGAACCCGCCCAGCAAGTAATATCCTCCGACGACGACGGCTCCGAAAATTGCTTTCGCCAGATTGGAAGTGATTCCAAAAAGATCTGGCAAATCGCGATTCACTTCGTAAATCAGACGATTGTGGTCCCAGGTTTGTCCCGGCCAGAACCATTGCCAGCCAGGGCCGCGGATGAATGTGCCAATGATGATCATTGCCACCCACAATATGATGAAGCCAAACAAAAACGTGCCAATCGCGAATTTGCGCTGCTTCCAGGTGTAGTAACCGCTGCCCAGTGGATTCGTATCTATATAAGGAATCACCATCAAGCCGATGATGATCAGGGTTGGCATCACTACGCCGGCGATCCAGGGATCGAAATACACAAGCATTTCCTGAAGGCCGAGAAAGTACCACGGCGCTTTCGCCGGATTCATGGTCAGGTTGGGATTGGAAGGCTCCTCAAGCGGAGCATTCAAAGTGATGGACCAGATCATCAGAACGATGGTGACAATGATGGCGGCGAGAAATTCAATGCGCAGAAGAAACGGCCAGACATGTACTTCTTTCTGCCAGCCCGGTCGGAACGGCCAGGTTTTGCGATGATGAGTCTTGGCCATGGCGGGACTGGTTTCCAGTTCGCCGATGAGCGCGTCGTTGGCTCTGGCCTGCTTCCATCCCAGGTAGATGTAGAAAGCCAGCAATGGCATGAGGCCGACAATAGGAACATTGTCGGGCGCGGACGCGATATCCCAGAGTTGACGCCAATCCATAATTGCTCCTGCGTTTCGTAGCGCCGGCGTCCCGCCGGCACCTTTTAGCTTTCAGCGCCTGATCCGTTGCCATCGAACAGCCGGCGGGACGCCGGCGCTACTAACGCTTTTCTTTTACCTCCGAAGCGAGCACTACCGGCGCTGGGCCGGAAATGCCGCCGTCTTTTCTCACACGCCAGAAGTGCACGATCATGAAAATCGAAGCCACGATGGGAATGCCGATGCAGTGCCAGATATAGGAGCGCAGCAGCGCGTTGGCATCCACGATCGAGCCGCCTAACAATCCAAAGCGAACGTCGTTGTACGGTGTCATGTGAAGCAGCGGGCCGAATGGTCCTTCGTGTCCAAGCAACGGAGTAGCGCGCGCCATGTTGGTTCCGACCGTGACTGCCCAGAATCCAAGCTGATCGTCTGGCAACAAGTAGCCAGTGAACGAGAGCAGCAGGGTTAGCACGAGCAGAATCACGCCCACGTTCCAGTTGAACTCACGCGGCTTTTTGTAAGACCCAGTCAGGAAAACGCGGAACATGTGCAGCCATACCGCAATCACCATCAAGTGTGCTGCCCAGCGATGCATGTTACGCAGCAGTTTGCCGAAGGGGACGTCGTGCTCGAGATACAAAACGTCGCGAAACGCCTGGATCTTGCTGGGGTGGTAATAAAACATCAGCAACACACCGGTGAGGGTGAGCACGATAAACAGGTAGAAGGTGATTCCGCCCATGCCCCAGGTGTAGCTGTAGCGCACGGCATCGCGATTAATTTTGGCGGGATGAAGATGAAGAAATACGTTCGACAGCACGCCCAGAGCCCGATTGCGCGGAGTGTCGTCGTGCTTATGACGGAAGATTGAGGTGTAAACCTGAGTCTTGGTTGGGTCTTTGAGACCTTCGATTTGCTCTTTAGCTTTCGCAGGCAGATCGGTCTTGAGGGACTGAACATCTTCCTTCATGCCCGCTTTTACTTTCTGCAGCAGGCTGACGCGATTGCCGTTTTTTCCGTTCTGATTTTCTTCAGCCATCACATCCTCTTTTAAACCGGTAAATAAGCTCCGGGGTCGTTAAAGCGGCTGGGCTGTCCCTTGGGCCACTGGTAGAGCCGCGAGACGTCCACGAGAATCTGACCGTCGGGGGCGATGTCGACATGCGCCCGGTCCATGGGACGCGGCGCCGGCCCTTCAAAATTGATTCCTTCGCTGTCATAGCCGCTGCCGTGGCACGGACATTTGAATTTGTTCTCACTCGGCTTCCAGTCCGGAGTGCAGCCGAGATGAGTGCAGCGCGCGTAAATCACGAACATGCGATCCGGCGTACGATCGACCCAGATACGAAACTTCTGTTGCCATTTGGTATCCACGCCGAGACCGTAATCCGCGGGATAACCAATTTTGAAACTGGTGGCTGGCTCGAACAGCGTGCGCGGCAGGAAGAAGCGGAAGAAAGCGATGAACCATGCCATCAGGAATGCAGCAACGGCGCTCCACACAAAACGGCGGCGTCCTTGATTGACGTCGCTGTCATCTGGGCCAACGGACGCCAGACCTCCAGCAGCGGCAGCTTTCGAAGTTCCTACCGCGGGCGTGCCCACATATGTGTTGGCTTCGGTGCCGCGCGCACTCGCAGATGCGACTGTGGCTTGCGCAGCCGCGGGACGAGGCGCAGCCGGTGCTGCGGGCCTTGCTGCGGAAGCTGCTGCTGCCGGCGGAGGAGCTGTCGCTGCGGGAGTCGCTGGCTCGCCAAGCAGCGCAGTAACTTCTGCGTCATTCAGTACGGGTAATCCTTTGCGACTGCGGCGTGCTTGCTCGGCGGCGACTACGGATCGGCTCCACTTTTTTCCAGCGGCGACGATGGCGGCTATTTCCGGGCTGATTGCTTGGCCCACACTACTCGCGGCTGCGGGAGGCGGCGTTATGGCAGATGGTGCCGGCGGAGGCGCGCTTGCGGCTGGCGCAGCCGGCGCGGCGCTTGCGGCCGGTGCAGAGACCTCACCGCGCTCCCAGGGCATCTGCTCGCCGGCTTTCAGGGCAGCGATGTCCGCATCGGTCAGCAGAGGCAGGTTCTTGCGTTGCCGATAGGCCTGCTCCATGCCGATCACGGAATTATTCAAAGCCGGGCGAGGCCACGGCGGAAGATGGCCGAGGACGCCATTGGCTACGTTTTTGGGGGACTCGTCTGCCATTCGTCCTTTATAAAAACGGTTTTTCTATCAATCTGCTGCTACCAGGTAACTCGGATCCGGATCGTGAGCTCTGCCCACGTCCAGTGCGGCGGTTACCAGTTCGGCCAACGCCGAGATGAAAGTGGGCGAATCGTTCAACCCTGAACTCATTTCAAATCTTTCAATTCCCAACTTGCGAGCCTGCTCCCGTGCCTCGTGATCGATCTCGCCGAGCGTCTCCACATGATCGGAGACGAATGAAATTGGCACGATACAAACTTCTTTGACGTGTTCATCCCGCAAATCAATCAGCGTGCGACGTAGTGACGGTTGCAGCCACTTGCTGGCGCCAACTTTGCTCTGATAGCAGAGACGGTAGCGATTCCGCCATTCGCCCCGCTGCATGATTAGCTCGGCTGTTTCTTCGATCTGCCGCTGGTAGGGATCGCCTTGCTCAATCACCGACACCGGGACGCTGTGCGCGCTGAAGACAATCTCGGCTTGCGTGGGATCAGGGAAGCGCGACAGTGCGTCGTCTAATTTTTCTACTACGGCTTCCAGATAAAGGTCGTTCTGATAAAACGTGTCCACGCAATGTACCGGGATGTCGTCGTGAAACCGCCGCCGCCACTCATTCAGACTGCTGCCTGTGGTGGTGCTGGAGTATTGCGGATAGAGAGGAAGCAGGACAACCTCATCGCATTTGGCTGCGCGCAAATGTTCAATCGCTTCCGCAGTGAACGGATGCCAATAGCGCATGGCCACGAAGCAGCGGGCGTCGATGTCGGAATCCATCAGCTTGAGCTGCAAGGCGCGGGCTTGCTGTTCGGTAAACCGCCGGATGGGAGAGCCTCCCCCGATGACCGAATAATGATGTTGAACTTTCTTGGCGCGTGTACTGGAGATCAGCTTGGCCAAGGGCTTACGGCCCAGGCGGGCGAAAGGGAAGTCGATGATATCGGGATCGCAAAAAAGATTAAAAAGGAAAGGTTCGATTGCGTCCAGCGTGTCGGGGCCCCCGAGCTGGAACAGAACTACGCCTACTCGCCGTATTGGGTTCACCATCCCCAGGGTTTCCTTGCGGAACAGAGCATACTACTCAAAATTGAGAAGGTTGGTCAATGTGTCGCGACAAAGAGTAATGCCTCAGTTTGAATTTTCGAGCCAAGTAAAAACGATGGCAGCAACGAGGAACACACATCCTATGGCAAAACTGATCCAACTCCCTATCACAATCTTTTGCTGCCTCTGTTCCACAGAGAGATGGGCGCGGGATGCCGGTGGTTTTTCCGAGACTTTGAAGCGGCGCAGTTTGACCGTATACGCAAAGTGAATGATCGCGCCAACCAAGGCAACAAATACCGGAAACTTAATAACCATGGAGAGTGGAAAAATTCAAAGTGACGCAGAACTTCTTGGGCAGCATGAGAAGAAATATTAATACTTTCATGCGTGCGAAGTCTCCGCTGCAGGCGCGACACCAGATTCAGATTCCATGAATTCAATAATCGAATCGGCAAATTCCGAAGTTCCGGCTTTGCCTCCCACATCGCGTGTCAATTTGTCGCGAGTGCGATAAACCTTTTCCAGAGCGTTGCGGATCTTGGTCGCTGCTTCGTACTCACCCAGATGGCGGAGCATCAGCAGGGCAGAGCGGATCACCGCCGTGGGATTGGCGATGTTTTTTCCCGCAATGTCCGGCGCCGAGCCATGCACGGCCTCGAAGATGGCGCAGTGATCGCCAATATTCGCGCCGGGAACGAATCCCAGTCCCCCGACAAAAGCGGCGCAGAGGTCGGAGATGATGTCCCCATAAAGGTTTTCCATCAACAGCATGTCGTACTGGTAGGGATTCATTACCAGTTGCATGCAGGTGTTGTCCACGATGTGCTCGCCATAAGTGATCTCGGGATACTCCTTGGCCACGTTGCGGGAGCAGCGCAGGAAAAGGCCGTCCGAGAGTTTCATAATGTTGGCCTTGTGGATGGCGTGGATCCGCTTGCGCTTGTTCTTGCGCGCATATTCGAAGGCAAAGCGCGAAATGCGGGTGGAGGCTTTTTCGGTGATGATCTTCAAACTCTCCACCACGCCGGGAACAACTTCGTGCTCGATTCCGGAATACAAGCCCTCCGTATTTTCGCGAACGATGATCAGATCGACGTCGGGATAGCGCGTGGGAATGTGAGGCAGGTTGCGGATAGGGCGAAAGTTCGCGTAAAGCTCGAACTTTTTCCGCAGCGCCACGTTGATGCTGGCAAAGCCGCCAGCGATGGGAGTCGCGACCGGCCCCTTGAGCCCAACCCCGGTGCGTTCGATAGATTCGATCAGTTCCTTAGGAATATATTCGTGGTATTTCTCATAGGCTTCAGCGCCCGCCTGGAAAGTTTCCCATTCAAATTTCAGACCGGTGGCCTCGAGCACCCGCACCGCGGCGCTCGTAACCTCGGGACCAATGCCATCGCCGGGTATGAGAGTGATCTTGTACGCCATAGAATTTGCGGTTGCGAACCTGGCCTAATCCTTTGCAGCGCTTTTGCTGCGAACTTCCGGAGTCTCCTTGGTCTTCAGCAGATCTTTCAGTTCGGTCATGAATTCCTTCACATCCTTGAAGTCAAGATAGACGGAGGCGAAGCGGACGTAGGCGACCTTGTCGTAACGACGCAGGCGATTCATGATGAGTTCCCCAAGTTCGCTGGTTTTACGTTCGCGCTCGGGCGACTCGATCACGAAGCTTTCCGCTTCGTTCACGATCTGCTCCAACTTGCTGATGGGTACGGGACGTTTCTCACAGGCGTGCAACAGCCCGTTCAAAACTTTCTGACGCTCAAATTTCTCCCGGCGCCCATCTTTTTTCACCACCATGTAGGGGATTTCGTCGATGCGCTCATAGGTGGTGAAGCGTTTGGCACACTTCAGGCACTCGCGACGCCGGCGGATGGAATCGGCTTCCTTGCTCTCACGCGAATCCACCACTTTGTCGTTTGCAAATCCGCAAAAAGGACACTTCATGGGGCTTGGGAACTCACCGCATTGTAACAGGCGAAAGAGGTGACTCTGCCGCGCCAAAGCATTCCAAGTGTTTAGTTAACTGGAACATGCAGAGGTTTAGGAGAAGTTCAAGTTGAGGCAGGAGGCGAGGGGGAAGGCACGCTGACCTGCTCTTGCTGGCGGCTCTCTTCCGCAAGTTTCCGGAAAGAAAGCCGTTCACGTTGAGCAAGAAGCAGGCCGAGGGGAACCACCGCAACGAACGTCACCAACCACAGCATGATTCCGCAACTCGCAGCTAATTCGTGTGGGACGTCGAAGACATGCTCCAACGTGGCAATGGTGGCCAGCTGTGAACCGCCACCGACGCCGGGCAACTGGATCATGGAGCCGACCATGCTGGATCCCATCAGCAGTAAGACTTGAGTCTGTGGTATCTCGAGTTCCTCGGCTCGGTAAGAGTGAGTAACTTCTTTATAGGCCACCGCGATCATGCACCACATCACCACGGAAACCACAATCAGTTGCAGTAAGGAGAACACGCTGTCAATGGTGTTAAGGCCACGGTGAAATTCGCGGACGCGGAGAGCGATTCTTTTTCCCAGATTTGCGGCCAGGTGTGAGAAGCGGTGCTCTATCCAGCTGGCGAGCGCTTCTCCCTTGCGGCTGATGGCCATGGCTATGGCTGTCATGCCAATGACAATGCCCAGCAAGATTAGGCCGCCGGTGCGAAATCTCCCGTAGTACTCAAGTTCCTTCGGCGAGTGTGCGACGAAGATCGCGATCATCAGCAGCAGGGTAAAAGCGCCAATGTCGAAAATACGTTCCACCGCCCAGACGCCCAGCTGCGATGAGAATGGCAGGTTCTCCTTGCGTGCGATCACGTAGGGGCGGATCAGCTCTCCCGGCCGTCCCAGGATTGCGAGTCCGGCAAACCCAATCAGAGTTGGTGCAATCAACCCCCACCAGGAGGCTTGCGGACGCACCGGACGCAGGAAAATCTTCCAGCGAAACGCCCGTACCACATAGGCCAGGTAGATCAGCCCGATGGCATGGAAAATGTGCCGCTTGTTAACCTGGTCAGTCTGGCTCCAGAAGGTGTCCCAGTCAAAGTGGCGCCACGTCCGAAACTGCATGTAGACGAGGATGGCGAAGACTGCCGCTAACACCGCGTAGATAATGAACTGTTTCTTACTCATCGACCCGAGATGCCAAGAGTAACTATAGCCAAGGTAAATGACGGGAAGGGAAGGGTCAATGTAGCCGCACCTCAACGCGATTCAGTGAGCGGCCTGATATTGAGCAGTGGAGGCGTCCGCGTGTTTTGGAGTCGAGGCCAATGGCGGCTGGCTTGTGCTCGGCTTTGATGGTTTCGAGGATGCCCCCGCCGCTTTCCGTTCCAGACGCTTTTTGCGATTGAAGTCGCGGATAATGTTGGCGACGTAAGCGCGAGTCTCGTAATAAGGCGGTACACCGCGGTACTGCTCCACCCGATGTGGTCCAGCGTTGTAGGCGGCGAGGGCCTTCACCAGATCGAAGTTGTAGCGTTCCAGCAATTCGCGCAGATAACGTGTGCCGCCCTCCACGTTGGCTTTAGGGTCGAAGGCATTGGCTACACCCAACTGTGACGCGGTGTGAGGCATCAGTTGCATCAGGCCCTGTGCGCCCTTGGGCGACACGGCACGCGCGTTGAATCCGCTTTCGGCGTGAATCACGCTATTGATGAGGTCAGGATCGAGGTGATGGCGACCACTAATGGAATCGATCACTTGATTCAGAGTTTGCGGCTGCTCGGGAACCGGGACATTCGCCGGAACTTTAATCGGAGGTGCAAGATCCTTCTCGAATCGCTCGATCTCAGCCGTGGGAATATCCACATAGCCAGTGCGATCGTCGCCGAGGTAGAGGCGCGTAACAGTTCCCACAATTTCGCTTTTTTCGTGCCGGATGGAGAACCCGTTATGCAGAATAGCAAGCTCTGACCCAAAGGCTGAAGATACAGCCAGCCCGAATATCAAACCGAATTGGACCCACAATTTCATCGGAGATTTAATTCTAGACGGTGACAGCTGAACTTCCTAGTACTTGTTCGATGGCCGCAGCCACGCCGTTCTGGTCGTTCGGTAACGTGACGGTCCAGCCATTGCCCCGCAATTCCTCGGACGCATTTCCCATGATAAACGGCTGTCCGGCATAAGCAAGCATTTCGACGTCGTTGTAATTGTCACCAATGGCCATGACCTGTTCGCGAGGAATGCCGCGGTAATTGGCCCAACGCTCCAGCGCGTGGCCCTTGGAACAGCCCTGATTGAGCACGTCGACAATGGACAGATCGCGAATTGGATACTCTGTGCGCAAAACCGTGATGTCGTTCTCGAACCCCCGCGTTCGCAACGCGGCCAGGGCCTGCTGCATGCGCGGAATGGGACCACAGAACATGGCCTGCACCGGATCGGCAGTCAATGACTTCTCGATCGGAATGACGAAATCAATGTATTGCATGTTCTTTTCCAGCCAGCGCTGGATGCTGGCATTCAATTCCTGCATGTGCTCGAGTACGATTGCGCCTTTGACTTCGGTGTCGAAGGTCAACACGGTGTTGCCGCGAAAGTCCTGCATGGCCGCGCAGAGTTTGCGGCAGGTGGCGGCGGGAAGCAGATCGCGATGGAACGTCTCACCTGATAGAGAGCGGGTGACGGCGCCATTGGAACTGATCAGCCAAAGATCGAAACCAAGCTGTTGGGCGATCGGCAAGGCGAAAGTATGGCGGCGTCCGGTGACCAGTATGACTTCGACGCCCTCCGCATGGGCGCGGCGCAGTGCGGCCATGTCAGTATCCGAAATCTGGAACTGAGGATTCAGCAGGGTGCCATCTATGTCGATGGCCAAAAGACGGATGGAGAGTTTCACTTCTGGAATTTTAGCACTGAGACGCGACCTGGGCCTGACGCTTACTGGCTAGATTCGCCGGCCCAATAATTGGTTCTGGATAGCACAGTGTGATTCGGAGCCGATTCCCTCAGTCGCACGCGAATCTGATGCAATCCGGGGCGAGGATTCTTCGGCTGAAAGCTCAGCACGTAACGGCTGTGTAAGTGGTTGGCGAAGGTGTTCATTCCTGTCTCGAAGCCTTTGCGGGAAGAAAATAGTTCGTACTCTCCGCCGGTCATCGACGCAATCGCTTTAGGTATGTTTTTTCGCATAGCCTGCCGCGCCATGCTTAGCGGTGCAAGTAGATCGGGAGTAGGTTGCCTTTCATCTTTGTTGCTTCCCCGTTCGGTATCAAGCACGCTGGAGATTGACGGCGAAAAGGGGAGGGCGTAAATCGCTGTACTAGTCGTTCCGGCCAGCGTCATCACGTCGTCAAGCTTCGCAAAGTGGCTGCCATGATCGCGAGTTTCGCTAATCAACAGCAATACGCGCTGGCGTCCTTCTGGCAGTTTATTAAGTAGTTTCAACGAGTAGGCCACCGCATCAAGAATTCGTGCCCCGTCATCGCCAGGCTGCAACTGCTTAAGATCTTTTTCGATTACATCAGAGTCGTTTGTAAAATCGTGCGCAAGTGTGAGCGCGCTGTCAAAAAAAAGAAGAGCAGTCTCGGTATTTGGAGCACTCAATACCGGTTGAAGCATCGACGACAAACCCCGCATTCGGGCAAACTCACGCGCCGCCCTGCGACCGCATTGAATTGCGACTACCACGGAAACCGGTTGCGCCTCCGCTGCTTCATCCAGATGAGATACCTGCTCGACGCCGTCGTCTTCAATAATGAAATCTCTAGCTTTTAGCCCGTAAACGGCGTTGCCCTTCGTGTCCATCACCAGCGTGGGTACAACCACTACATTCGATTCCGCGCTAAAAGTAGGTTCTTGCTGCGCGGCAGCAGGTCCGAATACCAGGAGGAACATCACGAAGAGTAAGCGCCCGCGGAAGGTGGTCATAGGGAACTCAGGAGGAGCATAAACCCGCAAAGCGGAGGGACTCCAGCGCAATGTCTCGGCGAATGCCGGACCACTAAGGCTCGTTACGGCTGGTCACGTCCGCATGCGTCCGTGAACCAGCGTGTCCGCGTGCTATATTGCGCAGAATCGCATGGGACCACTGCTCAACATTTTTTATCCCTGGGGGATTATCCTCCAGGGGTTGGCGATTTTTCATTTCATCCGCCGCCGCCCGGATACTTATTGGCTTTGGATCATCCTCTTCGGCGGTGGGTTGGGCGCGGCGGTTTACATTGTGGCTGAAGTGCTACCCGACACGGGTCTACTTCGGCAATCTTTCAAAGTCTTTCCACGACGTCGCCGCATAAAAGAGCTTGAGGCTGCGATCCTGGATAATCCTTCCGCTGGGAATTACGAAGAATTGGCCGATCTGTATCTGGAAGAAGGGAAGTTCGCGCGCGCACGCGACTGTTACGACAAATCTATTTCGTCCCGCACGGATTCCCCTGATCCGTTTTATCGGCGAGGGATAGCGGCAATGGGCATGGGAGACTTCGTTGCTGCGGTGCCTGATCTGGAACGCGTAGTATCGCGTGACCCGAAATATGATTTTCAGCGAGCTGCCGGATTGCTGGCCCACGCTTACGCCAACACCGGCCAGCCAGATCGGGCGGAGGCGCTATTCCGTGAGGTCACTAGAATCTCGACGCTATCGGAGACTTACTACAATTTCGCCTGTTTTCTGCAGTCACAGCAGCGCGACGCGGAAGCACGAGAATGGGCGCAGCGCATCCTGGCCAAGAAGCCGACCATGCCGGGATATTTGAAACGCCGGGAGCGTCCCTGGTTTCGCAAAGCTAATGGATTGTTGAAGCGATTGCCGGCTTAGATTAAAAAGATATCTGGGTCGTTTGTTCGTAGGAGTCG
>DATHJP010000740.1:0-2836 GCA_035489695.1 Terriglobales bacterium | reverse complement strand
CTCTCACTGCCCACTGGCAACTGACCACTAATCCTAGAGCCTGGAGGGCGGAAGAATGCAGCCCAGGGCGTAAGCCTTGGGTTCGCTGCAACGAGGTCGAGTCCCGAAGGGACGAAAGAAACATCTGACGGCGGCACTCGAGGGCAATTATGAAAAAAGACTCCGACCGCGCCTTGCGTCAACATCTTATCTACCTTCTGACAGACGGCGGTGCCCACGCGAAATTTGAAGACGTCATCGCCGCCATCCCCGCAAAACTGCGCGGACAAAAACCCGCCGGTATGCCCCATTCACCCTGGATGCTGCTTGAACACATGCGCATCGCCCAATGGGACATCCTGGAATTCAGCCGCAACCCAAAACACAAATCCCCCGAATGGCCCGAAAGCTACTGGCCTGTAACCGAAGCTCCACCCAACGCAGCAGCGTGGAATGAAAGCGTCAAGAACTTCCGCAAAGATGTGAAATCCCTGGCGAATCTAATCGCGAATCCCAAGATTGATTTGTTCGCCAAAATCCCCTGGGGCGACGGCCAGACCATCCTTCGCGAAGCCCTGCTAGTAGCCGATCACAACGCCTATCACCTGGGACAGTTAGTAGACGTACTCAGGCTCTTGGGGGCTTGGTCGAAAGCATGACCGCAGATGATTTTCAAATCGTCAATCGTCAATCGTCAATCGAAAATCCCGCCTCGCTCGCTTTCTAAATACCACCTTAACTTCCTTCCTCCACCTCTCGTCGATACCCACTAGCGTCCACTGAACTGCCGGCGAGATGTAATGGAGCAAGGTATCGGTCGCTGGATGAACACGCAGGGCCGGCGACACCAGGAACAATAGCGGCTCCTCGCTCGAAAGCTCCCTTCCCGGGAAATATCCGAAGCGTTGGAACTCGCCTCGTGCCTGGTGCCATGCCACTCGCGACCAGTAATCCAGCCCTTGCAATGGCAGATGGATGTCCTCGTCCGCCTTGAGTTCCACCACCGCCAACCTTCCTTCGCGAGTGACGGTCAACACATCAATCATGGCGCGGTCAGAAGCCGAAAACGCGGGCACCTGCGAATACAAGCACCCGGAATCCAGCCGTTCGTCCACTGCTCCGACATTCTCAGTCACCAAAGATTCCAGCCAGCGTTCCGGATGTAATCGCCATAAATGATGATCCCGCGGACCTTCAGCATGGCGTGCTTCCCCAACGCTTCGCAGCAGCGTTACGAAGAGTGCGGTGTTTTCTTCCGAGAACACTCTTTCCTCCGCTCCCACTCCAAACACGATCTGTGGCGCAGAGTGGAACGATCCCAGTTCCTGCATCAAACGAGCCCGCGCGAATTCCAGTCCATGACAACGAAAGCCAATCTCCGCCGCTGAAATGATGGCTATCTCCACCTCCCCCATCAGCGAACAGACATAAGCAATCGCATCCGCGAACCGTTCCCGCACTGCCCGCTCATCGGTCCAGTGCATGAGCCGTGTAGCGATGTTGCCGCGATCCGAGACATCAACTTCTTTCAATCGATCTTCCCGTTCATCGAATTCATATAAATGCCACTTCGCCGCGTTGCCATTGAGATGTGCCATCCGTTCGCGAACCAGTGCAGAGGTTCCAGCAGGCACAAAAAGACTCAGTCCCTCGACAACAAATTTCCCCGCCTTTTCCTGACGGCAAGAGTCCAGCCACAGAATGCCGAACGTCAACGCCGCATCGATAGAAGCCTGCGTCTCCTCACGGTTTACGCCCAACACCGCAAACCCAGATTGGCCCTGCCGTAAGAGTCCGCGTGTATAGATAGGACCAAAGGAGCGCTCCAGATCCATCGCCGTTGTGAGCTTCGCCACGGTATAGCCGCGGAACTTTTTCTCCAGCATCCGTTGCAAAGTTCGCGAGTATGTCAATCGAGAGGCACGCTTCGCAGTGGGAGTACGCCGGTCGCGTTCGCGGCAGATTTCCAACTTGCTAGGACGCGCCTGTCCCAGCCGTTGCACCTCCAGCCGCAGCACTTGGTTCTTCACTTCGGCTTCCAGCACTCGCCGTACTACATTGCGCTCCGACGACCACAGGTGCAGCACGCACTTGTTACGCTCTCCGGATATCGAATATTTGGACTGCGTCAAATCAAACGCGACCGCGCCATCTTCCATCACTACGGCGTTTCGCGACCCAACGAGAAAGTCTTCAACTGTTCTGACCAGAGTTTCCGGATTCACATCCACGATTCTTGCAGGAGAATATTTATTCGTCTGTGATGAGTGACCATTCGCTGGTGTGGGATAATGGAATCACCGGGTCAGCAGCTTTTTCTGCTCGAGTGACATCTAATAAACGTGGACAAAAATAGGTTCTTTTTCCAGCATTACGGCCTGAACGAACGCGACCTCGAACGCTATTTAGCGGCTGCCCTTTCCGCAGGCGGCGATTATGCCGACCTTTATTTCGAATATTTATCTTCCACCTCATTGATGGTGGACGAATCCATGGTGAAGTCTGCTTCCCAGGGAATCTCCGCTGGATGCGGTGTTCGAGTCATTGCAGGCGAGCGCACCGGCTATGCCTATACCGACGATCTTTCACCCGAGCGCATTCTGCACGCCGCTCACACCGCTGCGCTCATTGCCAGCGGCCCCGCCAAGACTCCGGCCGTAGGCTTTCAGGAAAAACCTGCACGCAGCTTGTACCCCGTATCACTTCCCTCGGTGGATGCCGAGATTACTGCCAAGGTCGAACTTGTGATGCGAGCTGATAGCGCAGCTCGGGCTTACGATCCGCGCATTAAGGAAGTTCGTGCCAGCTACGCAGATGAACTGCGCCACATTCTCGTAGTTGCGTCGGATGGTACTTT
>DATHJP010000739.1:0-3295 GCA_035489695.1 Terriglobales bacterium | reverse complement strand
GTTCCGCAGGGACCGAGTAACGGCTCTGCTTTGGCGCGAGTGCGATTGAACACGACCAATGAATAGCCGTGCTTCTGCAGATTCGCCGCCATACGACTTCCCATTATGCCGAGACCGATGAATCCAATTTTCATCCTCACTCCTTTCTTCAGGCTGCCGTGACTAACTCCGGTTCGTAGGTATTTCTTCCCTCGATCTCCGCGATTTCTTCGTCGGTTAGATAAAGCTCAGCAGCGCCGACGTTTCCTTCCACTTGCTTGGCGCTCCGCGCCCCGACATGGCGTTGGCCGACTTCTCGCAGGCGCTCAACGAGTGCGAGATTCTTCGAGAGCCTCGGCTCATGGAACTCGACGTCGCGACTGCGCCAGTCGCTGTCGGGAAGGCTTTCGGCGCGCTCGCGCGTCATCGCGCCGGTCAACAACCCGGAGGCCATCGGCGAATAGACAATCACGCCGATTCCTACCGATCGGCAGTAAGGCAGGGTTTCTTGCTCAACTTCCCGACGCACTAATGAATACGGAGGTTGCAGCGAAGTAATGGGAGCAATTGCTTGCGCCTGACGCATTTCCTCGACGTTGAAGTTGGACACGCCGATCCATCGCACCTTCCCTTCTTTCTGCAGTTGAGCCATCGCATTCCAGCCTTCTTCCAAGTCCTCTGTCGGCCAATGGATTTGGTAGAGGTCGATCACGTCGATATTCAGCCGGCGGAGGCTGTCCTCGCACTCGCGGCGGATAGAATCCGCGGTTAAAGAGCGATGAACGTATCCTTGCTCGTCCCAACGCAGGCCGCATTTCGTGAAAACGTATGGCCGAGGTCCCGGCCAGCTTTTTAGCGCAAACCCGACCACTTTCTCCGAGTGACCCATGCCGTAAACGGCCGCGGTGTCGATCCAGTTAATGCCGAGTTCGAGCGCGCGATCAATCGCGGCGACAGACGCTTTGTCATTCTGCTCGCCCCAGCCAAATTCCCAACCCGATCCGCCGATAGCCCATGCTCCAAAGCCGACCGGAGTGATGGACAAGTCGGAGTTACCGAGCTGCTTCGTTTTCATATCAAGTCGTCGTTTCATCGTAATCCGATGTTGTCATTCAGCTTGCCGTCGCCTGCGGCAATCCGAAGGACTGCAACGTCTGCGCTGACAGACTCCCGGTTACATCCAGGTGTTTGGCGATTTGATACTTCGCCACCGCATCGCGAGTGAGCGGGCCGAAAATGCCGTCGACTGGGCCATTGTAATAGCCCTCTTGCGTGAGCTGCGTCTGGACGGCGCTGACCGTCGGATCGCGCATCGGCGTGCTGCTGTAGACACCGTTGTCATAATAGTACGGCTCAGTGTCGGCGTAATAGCCCGGGTAATAGTCGTACGGATAATAGTCGTAGGCGTAATACGGATAGTAGTCCCAAGGGAAAAATCCGTCATCGAGCCCGAACCAGAAGCCGTCCTCAAAAACAAAGAACCGATTGTGGAAGAAGTGGACATGGTGCCGGTCCCAGTCCTGGTGCCAATTTGCATCGTGACGTTCCGCGATGTGGCTCATGCTGCTGTTCAATGCAGACCTCCCGGATGTTGGGGATTGATGCGTCGCTGAATTGGTTATCCCGCGATTCGGTACGGCAAACGAGGGCGATCGGCTAGCCGGAGAACGAAACTGCCCGGCGCGCGAATTAGTGAAACCCATGCCTCGGCTATAGAAGTACCCGGGACGACCACTGAATCCTGGTCCAGCAGAACGGAATCCTCCTCCACCAACGAAGTGCCCGCCGCCTCCGGCGTGTCCACCACCGCCACCACTAAAACCACCACCACCGAACCCTCCTCCACCGCCGCCGTGGCCAGCTGCCCATCCGGCGTGAGCTAGGGCGATCGATGTGATGCCGATTAAACTAACTAATCTTAACTTTTTCATACCCAAAGATCGTTACTCTTCGGTTTCGCGGCCATTGCGCGTCGGTGGGATTTTGCGATGCCACGTTTGAGGGATGCTCGCTCCCTCTTTCGAAGGAGGGGTAGGGATGGCTCTCCGAGCCATCCGCAGAAACCAAAATCGGACGCTTCCGGAGAAGCGTCCCTACCTGACCCACCGTGGTACCGTGCGAACCGGTCGATAACACCAGGTTTGCTTTCGCGTTCAGAAACAGGTCGCCTTCAAAACAGGGGCCAAAACGTTCCGATCAACGCGCCCATTATTAGAATCGAAACAAGAATTAGCTCCCACGAGATCACACGCTCCGGCGCGGAAAGATGGATATGTGGATTTGCGCGACGTCCAAAACCAGGCGGAGACTGTCGGGATGGTTATCGAAAATCAGAATGCGCCGGATCTTATTGCCTGCGGCATTTGTTTGGGGCAGATGGATCTCCTGCTTGATGACGAAAATCTTCTTCGCGCGAATGCCGGGTTGTCCGCTCGCAGAAAGAAGGTCAAACAAGTTGGGATGACGATTTTCGATGGGCCTAACGAGGCGCGCCGAGAATGGCATTGCCCGATACCGCGAGCTTTTCCTTTTCATGACCTCACGCTATGGCGGAACGTCGCTTCGCCGCTATGGCGCGTGCGAGGGATTTATTGCTACCCCCAAGGAAATGTGTGGATCCCTCTTTCGACGGAGTCACGCAGTGGACTTCGGCGGCGAAACCAGGATGGGAAGGAGAATTGAAACTGCCATTACTCCGGCGATGACATGAAGCGCGCCGCGATATGAACCAGCCGTCTCGCGCATATGCGCGATGAACAACGGACCAAACGCGCTGGCAAATCCCCACGCCGTCAGCATTAGACCGTAAATGGGACCGACGTTCTTCGGACCAAAATAATCGGCCGCGAAGGCAGGCATGGTGCCGAACCCGCCGCCATAACACATCAGCACGATGAACGTAATGATCGTCATCAACGAGACGGTCGCGATATTTGGAAGGAACCAAAAAAGCAGAACTTGGAGAATGAACATGACCGCGAAAGTTGCCCGCCTTGTAATCAAGTCGGAAACCCACGCCCAGAACACTCGACCGACCGCATTGCCGATGCTGGCCAGTCCCACCATGCCAGCGGCGACGATCGCGCTCGCCCCGGTTAATTCCTGAAAGATCGGAGCCTCTTGCGAGATGATTGAAATGCCTGCGCAAGTATTTAGAAACAGCAGCAGCCAAAGAGCGTACCATTGCCAGGTCTTGAGCGCCTCGCCCAAGTTGAAGTCGTGCCCGGCACGTTGCGACGTTTGGCTGGCTGTCGGCGACCAACCCTCTGGCTTCCAACCATCGGGCGGATTCTGCATAAAGGCGCCGGAAATTATT
>DATHJP010000738.1:0-3938 GCA_035489695.1 Terriglobales bacterium | reverse complement strand
GGGGGCATCACGGCGCAGATCATGCGTGAGGCTCTTGCTCAAGCGCAGCGCGCCCGCATGTTCCTGCTGGACAAAATGAACGAAGCTTTATCCACGGGGCGCGAAAAGGTTTCGGCGTTTGCGCCGCGTATTTACACACTGCAGATTCCAGTGGATAAGATTCGCGACGTGATTGGACCGGGCGGCAAAATGATTCGCAGCATCATCGAGCAAACGGGTGTGAAGATCGACGTGGAGGATTCGGGCAAAATCAACGTCGCTTCCAACGACGAAGCTTCTGCCGCGAAGGCTCTGCAGATCATCGGTGATCTCACAGCCACCGCTGAGGTAGGGAAAACTTATCTTGGCAAGGTTTCGCGACTAGCTGATTTCGGCGCCTTCGTGGAAATCCTTCCTGGCCTGGACGGACTGCTGCATATCAGCGAAGTGGCGGAGCATCGCATTAAGGACGTCCGCGATGAACTGAAAGAGGGCGATCAGGTGCTGGTGAAAGTGTTGGCTGTCGAAGGCAACCGCATTCGGCTGTCGCGCAAAGCTATCCTCAAAGAGCAGCGCGCAAAGATGGGTGGAGGCGAGGCGGCGCCGGAAACTGCTGCTGCGGCCATCACCATTGAAGGCGGCGGCGATTTTCCTGACGAACCTGAGCCCAATTTCAATCGTGACGCCCCGCAAGCCGGATCCGGCGATCGTCCTGATCGTGGTCCCGACCGTGGAGGACGTGGAGGCCGCCCCGGCGGTGGAGGTGGTGGCGGAGGACGTCGTCGCGGCCGCGGACATAACGGACGTGGTGGGCACGGTGGTCCGCCGCGACACTAGGCGGTAAAAACTGAGTTCGTATGGACAGGCGAGTCGCCTGTCGCTACGTGAGCCAACACGTACGCGGGAGTTTGTTATGCATTGCATGCGTTTAGCTGTGTTGACGGCCGTGTTCGCAATTGCGGCCGTCGTGTTTCCATCGGCTTTTGCCCAAGACAGAGGGCGTGACGGATCCTCAGAAAAGGCACACTGTAAACAACTGAAAGAGCGTCATAAGCTCGAGGCTAGAGAGCTTCGCGACCGACAACGGGATGAACTTGCCAGATGTCGTCCCTTATCCAGCGCAAGGTGTGAAGAGCTGAAGGAACGGCAGAAGCGGGAAGTCAAGGAATGGAAGGAACGTACCAAGGACCAGCTAAAAGATTGTAAAGAAGACAGAAAAGAAGACAGAAAAGACCGTAGGGAAGACGAAAAGGACAAGGACAAATAGCTCTAACGCCATCTAAAAATAATTTCGCCGTACCGGGAAACCTGTAGGAGGGGCATGGAATCCAAGGTACGGCGCTTTTATGCAAACCTTATTTCCCCCAATTGCAGAACGCAGACCGGCAAACGCAGGTATTCAGATTGAGGCCGCCTACGATTGTGACGGTTCCCGGTGTCATCAGCCGGTATTCAGACAAGACGGTACTCTGAACTACGTCGCTCCTCATTGCCATTTAGTGGAGTGGAGCTCCCGCGGGCCGATGTATTACCCGATTTTTTGTGATTTTCCTGAAGATAGCGAGATGACATCGCGTGTCGGAAGGAACGATTCACTGTTCGCGAACTATCCGCCCTTTTAGGTAGCGCCGGCGTCCCGCCGGTTCTCGAGCGGGCGATCCGGTTCCACGACAGCCGGCGAGACGCCGGCGCTACATGGACAAAAAAGAAATCAATTCACCGAAATTAACCGCCAACTTCCTTTTCTGGATCTGCGGGCTCGGCGCTCTCCTGCTGGTGGCTTTCCTGGCACATTTCGTCTGGAAAATTCTATAGGCGCTGCAGCAACGTACACGCAGACAGGGCGTCCACCGTTTCTTTGCAGCGGTTGACACCGCTCCTTCTCAACCTTAACCTAAAGCGATGGAAGTACGTCTTGGTCCCGATCTGCAAGCCAAACTCGCCCAGCTTGCCGCTCAACAGGGCCGCGACAGCGAATCGCTTGTGGCGGACGCGGTCGAGCGCATGGTGAACTACGACCAGTGGCTCCTGCGCGAAGTGGAGAAGGGGATATCCGCGGCGGAGCGTGGCGAGTTGGTTGATCACGAGGACGTCAAGAAACTGATCGACCGCCGGTATCCTGGCTGATGCGCATCCGCTGGATGCGACCCGCAGCGGGCGATCTTACCCAAATCTGTGATTACATCGAGAAACATGGGAGCGCCGCTATTGCCTGGCGCGTAGCGCTTTCCATTTACCAACACGTCGCCGCGCTGGCGGGTTTTCCCGAGCGCGGACTCGCGTATCCTGAGTAGTTCATCCCTCAAAGAAGGCCGGAGATCGGTGCGATGAAAACCGTATTGTTCGCATGTGTACACAATGCAGGCCGCTCACAGATGGCGGCGGGCTGGTTCAACGCTTTGGTTGATCCAGCGTGGGCGACGTCGGTTTCGGCGGGCACTCAGCCAGGCGAGCGGGCTCATCCAGAAGTGCTCAAAGCCATGAATGAAGTTGGCATTGATCTTTCATCGGCACGTCCTCGGTTATTGACGGAACAATTAGCTAAAAACGCGAACTTGCTGGTGACGATGGGATGCGGAGAGTCTTGTCCGGTGGTACCGGGGGCGGAGAGGCAGGATTGGCCGTTGGCTGATCCTAAGGGGCAGAGTCTTGAAAGAGTGAGAGAGATTCGGGAAGAAATTCGGGGCAGAGTTATTGAGTTGATAAATGCGAAAGGGTGGGGAAGGAAATAAGTTTCAGGTTTCACGTCTCAGTTCTTAGTTCTTAGTTCTCAGTTCTCGGGTTTCGGGCGGTCCTAGGCCCGCACTGCTGGAGCCACGGCGCGTTTGGGAAGCATTTCCCCGATGCGGCGAATTTGCGCTCCGACTCCGCGCAGTTTCTCTTCGATGTGTTCGTAGCCGCGGTCGATGTGATACACGCGATCAATGATGGATTCGCCTTCCGCCACCAGGGCTGCCAGCACCAGCGAAGCGGACGCGCGCAAGTCGGAAGCCAGCACCGCAGCCGCGCTGAGCGGAGATTTCCCTTGAACCACGGCGCGCCGGCCTTCAATTTTGATCTTTGCTCCCATGCGAACCAGTTCCTGGGCGTGCACGAAACGGTTCTCAAAGATATTTTCCGTGATGATGGATGTTCCATCCGCCTGCGTGGCCAGAACCATATATTGTGCCTGCACGTCGGTGGGGAATCCGGGATACTCTTCGGTGACGATGTCGGCGGCCTTCAGCGGCGCATCGCCCATTACGCGAACAGAGTCCGCGCTGGGCGCTGTTTTCACGCCGGCTTCATCGAGCTTCTGCAGCAAAGCTTCAAGATGACGAGGATCGCAACCCGTCACATTTAAATCGCCTCCAGTCAATGCTCCGGCGATGATGAAAGTGGCAGCCTCGATGCGGTCGGGAATAATGCGATGCCGGGCGCCGTGGAGTTTGCTTACGCCTTTCACACGAATTGTGGCAGTGCCGGCGCCTTCAATATGAGCGCCCATTTTGTTGAGCAGCTCGGCGAGATCGGCGACTTCCGGTTCGCGCGCACAATTCTGCATGACAGTTTCGCCGTCGGCGAGCGAAGCTGCCATCAGCAAGTCTTCGGTGCCGGTGACGGTGATTTTGTCGAAGACGATTTCCGCGCCGCGTAGACGTTTCGCAGTAGCCTCCACGTAGCCGTGATCCTGAGTGATGGCCGCGCCCAGCCGCTCCAGTCCCTTGATGTGAAGATCGATGGGGCGAGACCCAATGGCGCAGCCTCCCGGCAGTGAAACGCGGGCGTGTCCGCAGCGCGCCACCAGCGGGCCGAGAACGAGAGTTGAGGCGCGCATCGTCTTGACCAATTCATAGGAGGCCTCGGGTGACGTCAGATTGCTGCAGCAGAGCGTGGTGCGATGCTGGGCGCGACCGTAGCCCAGTTCGACTTCAGCCCCCATCGCTGCCAGCAGCTTGCGCGTAGTTTCTATATCGCGC
>DATHJP010000737.1:0-9541 GCA_035489695.1 Terriglobales bacterium | reverse complement strand
AAAATACGTTAGCCTGGATGAGGAAAGTGAAGAAGGTGCGCAGTTCGCCGCTGCCGATCCAGAACCTGTGGTGACTGTTGACTTGCGTCTGGAGACGGCCACAGATGAGGCACTGGCGGCACTACCTGCCGAAGATCGTTTTATCCTGGCTTCTTATTATCTCGACGATCGCACCTTGGCGGAGATTGCGCGCACTCTGGGAGTGCATGAGTCCACTATCAGCCGCAAAGTGGAGAAGTTAGCCAAGTCATTGCGCAAACAGATTTTGGCTGCCTTAGGCAGAACAGGAATGAGCCGACGCCAAGCCCAAGAGGCAATGGAGGTCGATGTGCGTGACTTACGGGTGAATATCCGCAGCCGCCTGACGCAAGAAAGGACTAGTTCCGCGTTCCCTGATAAGAAGGCAGAAGCCCCGGCTGGGGGAAGGATCCGGCTGAGCAGGCGTAAACCACAGAGGTAGAAGAACTAAGCAATGGAGCAGCTTTCCAAATTAATTCGGCAACGCCTGCGGGCGACGGCCAAGAATGGTGGAAGCCATCCCGACCCGAACTTGCTCGCCGCATTTGCCGATAAGGCGCTGGCCAAAACCGAGCGAGTACAGGTGCTGGAGCATCTGGCGCGATGCGTCGATTGTCGGGAGATCGTGTCCTTGGCAACTCCGGAATTTGAAACTGCTGGAGCTGTGCCTGCGGCCCCGAGCTCGGGATGGCTGCGCGGGCCCATACTCCGCTGGGGCACATTGGCAGCTAGTGTAGCGGTCGTAACCGTTGCGGTTACGCTGCCCAAGCTGTCGCGTCATCTGTCGTCGGTTGCTCCCACGCAGTCGGCTCAGACCGACGTTAGAGAAACTGCGCCCGAAGCGCGGAGGGACGAACCGGCCGATAAACTTGCCGCTTCCGCATCAGCCTCATACAGAGCGCCTGAAGCAGATTCGGTTGCCAAGCAGCCGAAGCGGGGCGAATTTTCCAATCGGATGAACGTCGAACGCGTTCCCAAGCCATCAAGATCGAGTCAGGCTGCCGAGGGTTACTCCGCGCGGCCGATGCCGCAAGCCACAGTCCCTGCGGCGCCGGCATTGTTAGCCAAGTCAGCGGATGAGGATCAGGCGGAATTAAAGAAAGAGCAGGGAAGCAATATGCAGGTGGCTACCTCCAACGAAGTCGTGAGTCTGGCCAAAGCTGCTCCGGCCGCGGCCGAGATTACACCTGGAAAAGCGAAAGACGCCCCGTTGCAAGCGCAAGCGGGCTTGGTGCGCAACGGCGCTCAGGCGCTCGCCGGTCGAAGTATGGCGGATGCCAGTTCCGCTAAGAATGATGAGCTGCGGAGCCGGTCAAAGGCGGTGCCTCGTTGGACGTTGTCGTCGGACGGAACACTGCAACGATCCTTCGACGCGGGTAAGACCTGGGCGACAATCCCGGTCGCCGGCAATTCTGTCTTTCGGGCTTTGGCAGCGGTCGGCGCTAACATCTGGGTAGGCGGTTCCGGAGGCTCCCTTTATCGATCAGCCGATGCCGGCGAGCACTGGCTGAAAGTGAGCCCCGCGAGCAGCGGCAAGGTGTTGACGGCCGACATTATTGGAGTGGAATTCACTGACGCCAATCATGGCAAACTAACCACGGCCGACGAACAGATCTGGACTACCGCTGATGCCGGTCAAACCTGGCAAACCAACTGAGTCAGTCAAGACAGATCTCAGTTCTGAGTTCCCAGTTCTCAGCCCCTTAGCATCTAGTGCCATCGAAGCTCTATTTCCTACCCGTTACCTGCGATAGTGTTCGCGGGTTACTCCGCAAAACTGCTGTGTTACCGAAGTGACGTTTACAGGCGGAGAGGCTCCGCCTACTATCCAATCGTGGTTTGGCAGTTCTGGGGGAGGGCTGCCGAGGCGTCCTGAACTGAAAAGTTTAGGGCGCTTTTTATTTGGGGCAACTCCGAACAACCCCCACCAGCCACTTGCGACCGATGCAGCTGTGGCGCATCCAATACAAGTGTTAGGATAAGGCCGGCTTGGGGCGGTTCAGGCTGCCGGGCGCCGATTACGCAACTGGAGGAATGATGGCAAGCAACGCTATTTTTGAAGTAACTGATTCGAATTTTGACCAGGATGTCCTGAAGAGCGAAACACCTGTTTTGGTTGATTTTTGGGCCACGTGGTGTGGCCCCTGCCGCGCCATCGCTCCGATCGTGGATGAGCTCGCGACTGAGTATCAAGGTAAAGTGAAAGTGGGCAAAATGAATGTAGACCACAATAGCGCGACGCCCATGCGTTACGGCGTACGTGGCATCCCGACCTTACTTGTGTTTAAGGGTGGTCAGGTGAAAGAGCAGATTGTGGGTTACGTTCCGAAAGAGCAGATCCAAAAAGCCATCGACAAGCACCTGGGATAAGTTTCAGCAGTTATTCATAAAAACGCCCGGCCTCGTGCCGGGCGTTTTTGTTCGGTAGCGCCGGCGTCTCGCCGGCAACTTTCATAGCACCCATCGTTGCCGGCGGGGACGCCGGCGCTACTCTAATATTTGCGTAAAACTCCAATTACCCTTCCCTGAATCTCGACCGAAGCGGCGGACACAATGATCGGCCGCATGGCAGCATTCGAAGGCTGCAAGCGGACGTTGTCCCCTTCGCGATAGAAACGCTTCAGAGTGGCATCAGTGGTGTCCACCAGCGCAACGACGATATCTCCGTTATGGGCGGTCTTGATTTTCTCCACCAGCACGTAGTCGCCGTCCATGATGTGCTCGTCCTGCATGGAATCGCCGCGAACCTCCAGAACGAATACTTCTTTGGAGCGCACAAAATCCGCCAGAGAAATAGTCTCGGGATTCTGCACGGCTTCGATCGGCTGGCCGGCGGCAATCCTTCCCAGCAGCGGTAAAACCATTGTCGTGTTCACCGCCATAGCCTGTTTCAGACGGCCTTTGGGAGGGAGCAGATCAATGGAACGGCTGCGATTGTAGTCGCGCGTGAGTAAACCCTTCTTCTCTAGATTGCTGATGTGCTTGTGCACCGTCGCCAGCGAACTCAGTCCCATCCCTTCGCCGATTTCTTCGAACGATGGAGAGTAGCCGTTGCGCTGCACGAAATCGGAGATGTAGTCGTACACCTGGCGCTGTCTTCGAGTGATGGCCATGCCTGAATTGTAAGCGAATAAAAGGCGAAGTCAAGGCCCTTTGGCGAAAACCGCGCGGAACGAGAGTGCCGGTTATACCAGGATGCTGTCGTCCAATCTTTTCCTGTTCCAATCCATCGCAGCCTGCACGAATGCCAGCACCAGCGGATGCGGTTTTTTTGGCTTAGAAGAAAGCTGCGGCTGAAACAGTGTCGCAATGTAGAACAGATGGGTAGGAGACTCGATGGCGCGGATCTCGCCTTGCGGTCCGCGGGCGACGACGGGGAAGCCGGCTTCCATGGCAGCCCATTCGTAGTCAGGGTTGACCTCGAAGTTGCAGAAAAATTCTTCTTCGACTGTGTCCTTCATATAAAACGACTGCAGATAAGATCCGGGGCGCAATTGGATCTCTGGAATCGGGCCTGAAAGTTTGGGCGCATCCTCACCGCGCTTAGGCACGGCGCAAGCCACCGGGTAGATGACGATGTTCTTCGACCCAGAATTGTTTTCGGCGGTGTCGGCATCCTTGATGCCCAGTACATTGCGAGCGCATTCGATCAAGGCGTACTGGAAACCTCCGCAGGTGCCGAGAAAAGGCCAGTCGCGGCGACGCGCGAACTCGATGCCCTTCAACATCCCATCAAAGCTTTTATAAGGACTCCCCGGCGCGGCCCAAATTCCGTCGAAGCTTTCCAGCATGCGTTGGGCGTCCGGTTCAATAACGGAAGGAGTAGAGATCCATGCAGATTCCACCGGCAGATTCAGTTTCGCGGCGGCATGTTGCAGCGACTCATTGGTGGCATGATGCGAGCGAAAGTCAGGGTTAAAGTCGCCCAGGATTCCGATGCGGACCGCGTCGCTCACCGTCCCATTCTAATTGAGAAGGCTGCTGGCGCAGTAGAACGGAGGTAAGACAGCTAGTGACACTGCGAATCACACTGACAATTGGCAACTGACCACTGATTTATTGAGCCGCCCCAAAAGTCATGGGCACGTCCGCCTTGTCCGCTTCCTCCACCTTGAACATGGAGCGCGGTTGCAAGTTCATGAAGCTGGCCACAAATGTATCGGGCATTACCTGAATGCGAATATTGAAGGTATTAACGGAGTCGTTGTAAAACTCGCGCCGGTCGGCAATCTGATTCTCCAGTTCGGTAATGCGTTTTTGCAGTTGCAGAAAGTTGTTGTTGGCTTTCAACTCCGGATAATTCTCAGCTACAGCAAAGAATCCGCGCAGGGCACTGGTCATACTCTGGTCCGCCTGCGCCTTCTGGTCGATGGTGACCGCCTGCTGATACATGCTGCGAGCCTGTGTAATCTTCAGCAGAGTGTCGCGCTCGTAATTCATGTATCCCTTGCAGACATCCAGCAGCTTGGGGAGTTCGTCGTGGCGCTGTTTGAGCATGACGTCGATGTTGGCCCACGCTTTATCGATGTCGTTTTTCAACGCGATCAGCCCGTTGTAGATCATCACGACATATCCAACCACGCCGAAAATGGCAAACATGAACATCAGCAGAACAATGGTGTCCATAAAAATGTCTTTCTCCCTTTACAGCCAGCCGAACTCGGCTGCCAGAATGTAGAAACACAACAAAGTAAGTACAGGTCCGCCCCAAATCATTAAGGTGGATTTCCAACTCAGTGCTTTCACCACGTCCCGCTGACTGTGCCACGAAATAAAGAAGGCGGGATCATTCGCGCCTTTCATCAGAACGGTCTTGGGCTGGAGGTCGAAATTCTCGGCGGAGGCAACAGCAGAGCTCTTCGCTTGTGTGTCAAGCGCAGTGCCAGAAGGCTCGACTCCGGCCACTGCCCACGCCGCCGGATTCGTGATGCCGGCCTTCATCAGGGCCGCTGAAATCTTGGCTTGCTGCGACATATCCATGGATTTTGAGGGCTTCGTGGCCGGTGAGAGCCGAATGATTTCCTGCGCCCCCAGTGAAGGCATCATGTCCGCCCCGTTATTTCCGGCGAATGCAGAGAGAGCCTTTTTGTCCCAGGTCATCGATGCGGTCAACACGTCCCCATGTTCGGTCACGGCCGGATCCGACGAAATCTGTAAGCCGAGATTCTCGGAGAGCGTTCCCAGAATGAAGAGCGCATTTTTCGGTTTAATGCAGTATTCCTCGACCTTAGTTTTTGTGTCCGTGGAAACGCCATGCCGCATCAGGAAAGTTGAGACATTCGCCGGAACGTCGACGCCGCTGGAGAAAAACGATGTGCTGTATTCCTCGTGGAAGTCGCGATGAATATCCATTTCCGCGCCTTGCGGATTCACCAGCACCCGGCCGGTGTTGTCATCCAGGAAGAAAAGAAGATGCCGGCTTTCATCAGCGACTTTCTGCCACTCTTTGTTTTTGCCCGATTGCTTCAGTTGCCAAGCCATGCTGCGGTGGTAGTAACAGGGCAGTCCAGTAATGGGAGCGTTCATCACGTATGGCCCAACGGCGAGCCCATTCACTTCCACCAGACCAATGGCGGCGCTGCGAATCTTTGAAGTTGGTGTGTTCAGGATGAGGCGCTTGCGACACAGCATTTGAAAACCGCGAAAGAACAGGTAAAGCCCGGCGCAGACGCCGATTACGGGCCACACCCATCCATCGAACTTTCGGGAATACAGAGCGAAGGCCAGAAGCACGGTTTCGATCCCGACACCCCGGCCTTAACCAGCCAGAAGATGCCGGTCCGAGCGTAGCCGACGAGAAATAGGGGTCGCAGCAGAAAAGCGGGATTTTGGCTTACGTTGGTAATGGGAAGCGGAGGAATCCGCACCAGCAGGGCCCAAGGAGCGATGCAGCGGCGGGCATGTCGTTGGTCGTTCGCCAAAGACCAACGACCAAGGACCAACGACCGATTTATCGTGTGGCCACCGTGAGACTTTTCAGAATCTCTTCGACCGCTAAGACTGCTGCGTCCAATTCCAGATCCGTGTTGTAGAAGTGTGGCGACATCCGTACGCCTGCCTTGGGCCGCCAATCGACCAGAATGTCGCGCTTCAACAGTTGGCTGCAGACTTCCTGCGAATCCGGCATATCAATGGAAACAGTTCCACCGCGTTTTTCCGGATCGCGCGGAGTATTCACACGCCAGCCATGCTTGTCGGCTAACTCGATGAGACGAGCAGTCTGCCGCTTCGACTTCTCGCGGATTCTTTCGATGCCAACTTGCGCGATAATTTTCAGCCCGGGCCGCGCCGCTTCTAAGGAAGGAATGTGCGGCGTGCCATTCATGAAGCGATAAGGCGGGTCGGTATATCGGATTGGACCGATTTCGAAACCAAAGGGATTCTGATGCGCTGTCCAGCCGGTAAATCTTGGTTCCAACTTCTTTCCCAGATCTGGACGCACATACAGGTAACCGACGCCTGGCCCGCCACACAGCCACTTCAAGACCCCGCCGCAGGCGAAATCAACGTTCAAAGCGCTAACATCCACCGGCAGCGTACCTAACGACTGGTAGGTGTCCAACACCACGTGGGCTCCCACTTTATGAGCCCTTTCGATGATGGCCTTAGCGTCATTGATGTAAGCGCTGCGAAAAATTACGTGAGAAATCGGGACTAGCAGCGTGTCCTCATTGATCGCATCCAGCAGTCGTTCGGTTGGTACGGTGATTCCGTCGTCGGTTTTCACCATCCGAACCCGCGCTCCGTGGGCTCGTTGCGCCTCCCAGAAATACATTACGGAGGGAAAATTCATGTCGCTATAAACAACCTGGTTGCGTTTGCCGGAAAAATCGAAGCAGGACGCAACGATAGCCTGGCAAGTCGTCACGTTTTGATGGGTAGAGACCGAGCCCTTGGACGCATTCATCAGCGCGCCAATCTCATCTCCGACCTCCGCTGCCAGCATCCACCATCTTTCTTCCCAGGCGCGCACGCCGCGAGTGGCCCAGGTATCGGCATATCCCTTCATGGCGTCGTAGACAGCGCGCGGCATCGCGCCCAGCGAATTACTGATTAAGTACGTAGTGTGCTCGAGGATGGGAAACTCGGAACGATAACGCAGCAGATCGTCGGACGTCGGCATGGCCACTACATTCTACGTTCAGAGCGGTTTTTCTTCATCAACCAGTAAGCCACGCTGAGCACGACAACGTACACGGCGCCACTGATCAGCGTGAGATGCGAACTCCACCCGATTTCAAGAATTGAAACAAGGATGAGCACCAATCCCAATATCGATCCCCACGCTCCCAGCGGTGAGCGCATCGGCAACCCTGCGAGCTGATCCGGCGAAAGTTGCTTTCGAAACCTGACATGGGCCGCGAGGACGACCAGCCAGGACAACATCATGCCCACGAGAGCCGCCTCCAGTATCGAAACGAAAGCATCTTTGGGCAGCCACTTCTGCAAAATAATCGCGACCACAATTCCGTAGGATGACGCCAGCAATGCGAGCTTAGGCGATCCGGCTGCGTTGAGACGTCCGAACACGGCCGGCGCCCAGCCTCCACGCGCCAATGAGAACAGCATGCGGGACGACACATACAGCGCGGCGTTGGCTCCGGAAAGCGCGGCCGTGAGTACTACAAAGCTCATAATGTCTGGCGCGCCTGGAATTTTGGCATTACGGAATACCGTGACAAAGGGACTCTCTGTGACGCCAGCATGGTTCCATGGCATTACGCCCACCAGCACGACAATGGCGCCCATGTATAGACAAGTGAGCAGCCCGAAAGTGATAAGCACGGCACGAGGAATATCCCGCGCGCTGCGCGATTCGCCGGTGCTGATTGCCACCATTTCAACCCCGCCGAAGGTGTACATGGCAAATCCCATGGCGAACAAGGGCGCGACCCAGCCCTTGGGCAGAAAACCACCTTGCGCGGTATATTGCGGGGTCACATGTCCGGTCAGCAGCAAGGCCGCGCCGATAACGATAAAGGCCGCGATGGTTACCACTTTGATCATGGCAAACCAATATTCAAAACGGCCATAGTTGCCCACACTGCGGGAATTGATCAGCAGCAACACGATGGAAAAAATCACTACCCAAAACAAAGCGGGAACGGTAGGGAACCAGTACGCCATGTAGGTTGACGAGGCTAGCAATTCTGCGCCCACCGAAACCGCAATCGCCGCCCAATATCCCGCGCGTGAAATAAAGCCAGCCCACTGGTTCAGGTAGAGTTCGCCGTAGAGTCCAAACGAACCCGCGGCGGGGTGCACACTGGCCAGTTCCCCAAGAGCCATAGTGACGGTGAAACTCATGAATGCCGCCAAAGCGAAGCTTAGGATTACTCCCGGACCAGCGATCTCCAGCGCGGCAGCCGACCCCAACAGCAACCCCGTACCGATGGAACCCCCGACCGCCAGCATGGCCATCTGGCCGGCGCTGAGCTGATGCCGAAGTCCATGCTCCTGATTGGTTTGCGTGTCTATCGCCATCCCGGGACCGTATACCAGAAGGCATCCAAAAGCCCAAGAGTTTATTCCACCATGACCTTGGTAATCGTGGCTGAGGCTTCCTTCATTGCCGCAAGTTGAACCTAACCCTAAAATTTCAGTGGGGTTACTCCGCACCCACGCAGCTCTCATGTCAGATACCAAGCGAGTAGACCGGGCCGAGGTCGCCAGACGCGTAGAGCGTGCGGAAAAGCTTCTCCAGAAAGGTAAAACCGCCGATGCCCTGGAGGAGTATATGCAGGTCCTCTCGCAGGATCCGAACAATGACACGGTGCGTCAGATGGCGGCCGACCTTTGCCTCTCCTTACAGCGAACTCCCGATGCGGTAAGGCTACTGGGAGAGTTGTTCGAACGGCAGATTGAAATCGGAGACGCCACCCGCGCCAGCCTTACCTATAAGAAGCTGGCCCGCTACGTGAACCCGGCATGGGATCAGAAAGTACGGTTCGGACAACTGTTGGAGAACTCTAACCGCAAATTGGCGCTTGAGACTTACGAAAACGCATTTGAAGAGTTGAAGAAACAGGGACGTAAGCCGGACGCGCTAACCGTCCTGAAGCGCATCGTGGCTCTAGCCGCGACCGAAGAAAATTTTGTTCGGCTTGGCGAACTCTCTGCGGAAGTTGGAGACGGCAAAGCGGCCGCGGCCGCGTTTCTGAAACTGGCGGAGCTTACCGAAGCGGCGGGCGGAAGCGCGGCACAATGGTTCGAGCGCGCCTATTCAGAAGATTCCAGCGACAGCGGTATCGCTCTCGCTTATGGAAAAAACCTGCTGCTCCAGGGTCAAGCTGGCGCTGCCATCTTTGTGCTGGAGCCGCACGTCAGCAAAGGCGGACAGACGCCGGAACTGCGCGAATGTTATGCGAAAGCGCTTCTCGCCGCCAATCGCCTCACCGAAGCCGAACCGCTGGTCTGGCAGTTATTCGAGCAAAATCCTTCACGCGTGCATGACATCGCCAACCTGATTGGTCTCTTGATCGATGCTCAGCAGGATGTCGAAGCTGTGGCTCTGGCGCGAAAG
>DATHJP010000736.1:0-3139 GCA_035489695.1 Terriglobales bacterium | reverse complement strand
TAGCGGGCCAGCCGCACCAGATTCGAGCCTAGGTCGAGCATTTATTTTGAACCCGAGCCAATCCTACGGATCATGTTCCACGCACAAAAAAGGAAACGCGCCTGAAATGGAATGTCTTGCGATGGTGCAGGGCTGGCAAAGCTATCCAGCCTGTGGGAAACTGTCGGCATGAAAAAACAAGAATTGACCGACGTCGGTTGGCTTGGACCAAAGGACGAAATGGATCGCGCCAGTCATCGCTTCGGCAAGTGCTCTGAGTGCCATGAGATCATTTGCGTCGAAAAGGCCGTGACTGATACACAGGATACGCAACCAGAAACCAATGAAAGGCTGTATAAAGCGTTTCGCACACACGTTAAGCTGAAGCACTCCGAGAATGCCAGCCAAGACCTTGCGCGGATCGCGTAGCGAATCTTTTTGGACATGAAGGTTGCTGAAGCACGATCATGCGCGCCCCTTGTCGAAACTACTTTCAATATCGGTCGCGGCCCGATAATGAGCTAAGGCCATTCGGGCTGCCCTAATTTCAGAGTCAATGGCATTCCGCTTAGCTAAATTCTGCTCATTCATGAGTTGAGTAGAAAGAGCCTTTACCCACGCGTCCAGTTGTGCGATGTGCTCTCTGACCCTGCCATCCATATCAGCCCCGGTACTTGAAATACCGAATTGCGACAATGACGACCACCGCTACTACCGCAATCTCGATAATATTCGTCGTTGTCATGTCCAAAGGTTACTCTTGCCAGGCATCTATTGCACCAAATCTCCAGTACTCAGGCGTCTTTCACGGATGGAGTGTTTAACCCGTTCCATGCGAGGAAGAGGAGAGCCGCCTGAAACTTTGCACACAAAGTGGGCGCTGACACTGTAGCTATGGAAGCATAGAAAATTGAATCGCAGGACAAGTCCTCCCCGGCCTTACGGACCTCAAATCGCTTCAGGAAAAAGCTGCGTAGGACGTACTAGCCGTGCCGCTATCAATGTTCGCCACCCAGATGTTAGCGCCGTTGAAGGCGAACACCTGCGGGACTGCTGCCCGCGGGAAGTTCCCAGAACTAACCCCGTCGCCGGGGCGTCTTGGACGCCCTACATCAACTAACAGGGGCGCGGAGCCTAGTCGGTCCCACCGGCTGAGTGCGCGGCGGTATTCTGCCGGAGGATTGCCCGCCTGTGTTTGTGGAGCATTAGTCCCGCCCGGGCTGATATACTTTTCCTCGCGTTTGAACTGTTCGCCTGATCCGGGCCTGATTCGATTACGGCTCCAGGCCGCCCATCCTGCCCGCCGAACTTCAGCCCACACTCAAATAGCTCAATTGAGAGCTACTCCCGTGAAGAACATTTTCGTCGGAAACCTCGACTTCAATACAAGTGAAGAGGACGTCCGCCAGCTGTTTGCAGCTTACGGTTGGGTGGACCGAGTGACCATCGTCAGGGATCGGGACACGGACCAACCGCGCGGGTTCGGCTTCGTGGAGATGGCGAGCGCGGAAGATGGCAAGAGGGCCATCGCTGCCCTGAATGGCACGCTCCTCGGCGACCGCGCACTGAATGTAAATGAAGCACGTCCCAGACCAGAGCGCGCTGGCGGGGGCCGGAAGGGCCGAGAACGCCGCAGAAGCGGCGAACGTTGGTAACTACGAGGCAACTCTCAGCAGCGAACATTTGATGAGTGGCTTTCCGAAAGGCAGGGGGTGCGATGTGGAAATGGACTCGCGAAGATGAGAATAGGCTGGCGCCTATACCGAGCTCCGAGGAATCTGTGCAGGCGGTTCCGCGGCTGCAATCGGTCGAGAGTTTCCGCCCCGATGTAACACATATCGGAAAGTCGATTGTGATTAAGGGTGACGTCTCTGGAAGCGGGGATGTCTATTTGGACGGCTACCTTGAAGGCACTGTCGAGCTACTCGACGGTAGCTTTACCGTCGGGTCTGAGGGATGTATCCGTGCCAATTTGCAAGCCCGTAGCATAGTGGTCCAGGGCCGGGTGGACGGAAACCTGTACGGCCTCGAGCGCGCTGAGTTGAAGAAATCGGCCACCGTTGTGGGCGACATCTATACACCCCGCATCGCCATCGAAGATGGCGCGTTCTTGGAAGGAAACGTGCGGGTCCACAAGGACATTCCCCGTCCCCAAACAAAGAAAGCGAGTGCCGCGGCCACCGTGAAGTAGCTCGGCGTCACGCACTGCACTCTTACGCGCCCTGAAGTCGCAGCAAGTCTGTTACGTGCCCTCCGGTATAGACCAGCCTGGCGTGCCACGCCCGTCGACGGTGTTTCTTGGGCCGCTTCAGGCTGCAACGTGTGCGGCGACCTTTTGGAGTGTCGAGCCGACAACGTCAAAGGTCCTAACGTGCGGAGTCCCGTCCAGGAATTTTCCCAGGATCTTCAACACCTCTGGATAACCCGATGAGTGGTAAGCCTGCGCATTCTTGTTCTGATCCCAGAAGCTGAGTGCCACGACCTCTCTTCCGCCGGGGACGGATAGCGTGATCTCATCCTGGAAGCCTTTTTGCTTTCGCAGTAAGGGAATGATTTCCTTCTCCATGGTCCTCATAAATTCGGTGAGTGTGTTGGGCTTCAGATTGATGGAAACGTTGCGAGCAAACATGTGAACCTCCTTGGGGATACGGTAGCTAAGAGGAGGAACTTCAGATGGACTGACTTAGTTCAGGGGACCTGAAGAATGAGAGGGATACTCACTCGAGCCAACCCTATGCCCGACCTCGTTGCGATGTCAAATCTAGTGTTTACTGCTCCCGCTGCCTTTTCGCATCCCTCAAGCTCTTCGCTAGAACGTCTGTCAGATCCTCCTCCGAGCCGAGAAAGCGATTTACGCGGCCACGGCCTTTGAGCAGAAGGTTTGGGGCTCCGCGAATCGGCACGCCGGATTTCTGCATAGCGCGCACGAAACTTCCAACCACAGGGTCTTCGGTGACCGGGGCTCGAGGAATTTGAGTGGCCGGCGGATATTCGGCAGGCCAGACGGGTTCCGTGGGCCGTTATCCGTTGCCCTATCTTTCCTGCCATATGCGAGCTATCCGAATCGCTGTCTGGTACTGGCCCTAATTTGCCGCTGCCGAAATTAGGACACTACTCGCTGTCTCGGTCGCTTTACTAAATCCGCCGCACCCTGGAGAAT
>DATHJP010000735.1:0-7940 GCA_035489695.1 Terriglobales bacterium | reverse complement strand
CGTTCACGGCGCGGACTTGGATCTGCTTAAGGTCCTGCAATACCACATCCGCCTCCCGTAATTCTGTCGCGGGATACGTGCTGGTAAGTGCGATGGCTTTCATGCCGCCCGCATGCGCAGATCGGATGCCCGCGGGAGCATCTTCAATAACTAAACACTGCGACGGTTCTACCTTCAAAAGTTCGGCGCCTTTGAGGTAAGGCTCAGGATCGGGCTTGCCCTTCTGCACATCATCCGCTGCCACCAGCACGCGCGGGATGGGCAGCTGCGCATACCGCAATCGCGAGGTGGCTAAATAGCGGGTGCCGGAGGTGACGACGCACCACGAGCCTTCCGGAATCGACTTCAATAACTCGGCGGCGCCAGGCATTACGGCGACGCCATCAATGTCATCTGCCTCGCGTTTTTCGATCTTGCTTTCCTCGGCTTTGGCGTCGAGATGCGGCGCGAGAATCCGCACGACCTCGATGGTACGGCGACCATGCGCAATCTCCAGAACCTTTTCCGGGTCAATGTTGTTCTCTGTCGCCCATAGGCGCCATTGACGCGCCACAGAGCCGGTGGAATCGACGAGTACACCGTCGAGATCAAAGAGGATGGCTGAACAATTAAAACTCACCATCACAATCTATCAGGACAAGCTGTTGGGACGACAAGCAATGGATCAAATCAAGGTGAAGCAATCGAGAGTGGAGTTGGTTTCGAGGCGAGCTGCTGACGAAGCGCTAAATGCCTTTCACGAAAGTGAGTTCGCGCGCGTTCGCCCCAGGCGCGCACGAAGTAGTAATTCAATCCTGCACCGATCAAGGAACTGGCGATGGGAATCAGGCGTCCTGACCACTTCTCCACGACTTCTCCGCTAGCTTGCACAGCAATGCGCTGGATCACCCGGGGTACGAAACGTTTGACCACACTTTTTTCCAGCAACTCACGACTGATATCTACGCCCGCGGCGCTGGCGGCGGCAACCCAGAGCTCTGCAGTCTCCTCGTCGGTGTTGTATTCGAAGCCGTAAAGCAGGCTGAGTTTCTGAACCGTACGCAGAGTGATGCCGGCGAGAATGCTGAGATCAGGCAGGATGGTAATGAGTCCACCGATGCCCAGGCCGGCTCCCTCCGCTGCCGCGATCTTCATGCCACTGCGAATAATACGGCGGGCAACGTCATCCAGATGGCCGACATCTACCGAGTAAACGCCTTGAAAGCTGCTGACAGGCAATCCGTAAGCAACCCGCAATTGCAGAAGGAATTTAGAGGGATCGACCTTTACGGTTTCATAGGCATGCTGAAATCCGCGTTGGAGGCCGTCTTCGATTCGGCGTCTTAGCCAGGATTTTCGGATGTGCTCAATCATCTGATTAGAAATTAACCCAAACCAGCGAGAAAAGACAGTTCCCGGTTCTTGGTTCGCAGTTCTTAGTTGTCACGCGCGGTGCCATTCAGTCTTCTGTGCTAGCATCATCTATTCCCGATGCCAACTGGAAAATTGCATATCGTGCCCCTGGGCGGGCTAGGCGAGTTCGGAATGAACTGCATGGCCGTGCGTTGGGGTGACGACATTATCGTCATCGACGCTGGTTTGATGTTCCCCGAAGCCGAACTGTTGGGCGTGGATATTGTAGTTCCGGACATTTCGTACCTGATTGAAAATCGGCAGCGAGTGCGCGCCATCGTCTTAACTCACGGGCACGAAGACCATATTGGCGCCTTGCCATGGATTCTTTCCGAACTCAATGTTCCAGTGTGGGGCACGGAGTTCACTCTTGCGTATGTAGAAGACAAGTTAGAAGAGCATGGATTGCTCGATGCTGCCGATCTGCGCGAGATCCGTCCGGGAGAACGTTTCAAAATCGGGCCATTTACGGTTCACCCCATCCAGGTGACGCACAGTCTGGTGGACTGCGTTTCCTTGGCCGTCCATACCCCGCTGGGCGTGATTCTTCACACTGGCGATTTCAAGGTCGATCCCACACCTACGGACAATAAGCTATTTGATCTGCACGCTTTCGCTGAATACGGGAAGGAAGGAGTGCTGGCGCTGTTTCAGGACTCGACCAACGTCGAGCGCAAGGGTTATACGCCAAGTGAGCGTGCGGTGCGGCGGAAATTTGATGAAGTATTTGCGCGCACGCGGCGGCGGCTTTTCATTTCCTGCTTTTCCTCTTCCATTCATCGCATCAAGCTGGCAATTGAGCTGGCTGCAGATCATGGCCGCAAAGTCGCTTTCATCGGACGCTCGATGAACAGTTCAGCGGAAATCGCAGAAGACCTGGGCTACGTCGAGATTCCTGAGGGTTTGCTGATTCATCCCGGGGAGATGAAAAACTATCCACCGGAAAAAATGTGCGTGATGATCAGCGGAACGCAGGGCGAGCCCATGTCAGCTCTTTCCCGTGCGGCGGTGGACAATCATAAGCATGCCAAGATCGAGAAGGGCGACACGGTCATGCTTTCGTCGCGCATTATTCCCGGAAACGAGAAAGCGATTTACCGGATGATCGATCACTTGTTTCGGCGCGAGGCGCACGTCATTTATGAAGACGGGTCATCTCCGCCAGTGCACGTCAGCGGGCACGCCAGCCAGGAAGAATTGAAGCTCATTATCAATTTGGTGAAGCCGAAGTACTTCATCCCAATTCACGGTGAGTATCGCCAACTGAAGCTGCACGCAGAATTGGCCGGCGCGATGCACGGCTCGGTGGGGAAAGTAATTCTGCTCGAGAGCGGCGACGTACTTGAGTTGGACGAATTGGGCGCGCGCAAGGCAGGACGCGTGAACGTCGGCCGGGTGTGTATTGATTCAGGCTCGCGCACGGACGTGGTGGAAGATTTGATTATCAAGGACCGTCGCCACTTGAGCGAGGATGGAATCGTACTGCCGATCATCGCCATCAATAAGCTCACAGGCCGGGTGGAAACCTCGCCGGAAATGGTTTCCCGCGGCTTTGCTCCTGGCGAGGACGGTTTCATGGATGGCGCCCGTCAGATCGTCATGCAAACTCTCGAGCAATCGAGTGACGAAGAAAAAGCGGACTACGGCGTAATCAAAGAAAAGATCCGGGCGGATTTGAAACGTTACATCTCGAAGCAGACACAGAAGCGGCCGCTCATCATGCCGGTAATATTGGAAATCTGAGCGCTCATTTGCGGGATTCGAACGACAGCAGAGGTAATCCCATCGTTACCTTGAAAGATATTCGCGAAGCCCAGTCTCGCCTTGAGGGAGTTGCTACACGCACCCGGCTCTTGCAGTTTCCCCTGTCCCAGCAAGAGGGCGCCAAGGACGACCGCCAACTTTATCTCAAGCCTGAGAACCTGCAACCCATCGGTGCCTTCAAATTGCGCGGCGCCTACAACAAGATCGCCTCGTTGAGCGATGAGGAGCGGCAGCGTGGAGTGATCTCCTACTCCAGTGGAAATCATGCACAAGGTGTTGCCTATGCGGCGCGCGCGCTGGGAGTGAAAGCAGTGATCGTCATGCCGAGCAACGCTCCGAAAATAAAGCGTGAAGCGACTGCGTCGTTGGGAGCGGAAATTGTAGTGGTTGGGCCAGCCAGCTCTGAGCGGCAGGCGAAGGCGGAAGAACTGGCGGCGCAGCATGGGTACGTGATCGTGCCTCCGTATAACGACGAGAAAATCATCGCTGGCCAAGGCACGATGGGGTTGGAGATTCTGGAGGACCTGCCGGAGGTGCAGACAGTGCTCATCCCGGTCGGAGGCGGAGGCATGATTAGCGGCGTGGCTACCGCCATCAAGTTAAGCAAACCTGCGGTAAAGATCATTGGCGCGGAACCCGCGCTGGCAGCCGACGCCCAAGCCAGCCTGCGAGCTGGAAAGATCGTTCAGCTCACCGCCGACGAAGTCACTCGAACCGTGGCGGATGGCTTGCGCACCCAAAGTATTGGCCCCATTAACTTTGAGCACATGCTTCGTTACGTGGATGACATTGTGAGCGTCAGTGAAGATGAAATTCGAGAAGCCATGCGGCAGTTGGCGGCGAATCCTAAAACAACTGCGGAACCCAGCGGCGCGGTGGCGGTGGCAGCTTTTCTGTTTCATCGAAATGAATTGCCGCGAACCAAGCTGAACGTGGCGATTATCAGCGGAGGAAACATCGAACCGCAAATGCTGGCGGACATTACTCAATCTGCCTCTACAGTGTAGAATTTCTGGTTTCCACTCTCATCATCTAAACAAAGATGAAGAAAATCACAATGCGCATTCTCTGCAGCGCCGGCTTGCTGCTGCTCGTCTTCGGCACACCAATGGCGAATGCCGCCGATTACCAGCGTGGGGCCATGATGCGAGTGGCTCAACTCTACATTTCTCCGGACCCAACCTCTGCCAAGCTCGGCGATATCGAGCGCGGACGAGAAGTCATCATCCTCGAAACCAGTCGCGAATGGCTGCACGTGGAAGCCAATGTGACAGAAGAACGGACAGTCACTGGATGGATGGTCGACAAAGGCGTTTTGCGCGCGTCCACGCCAGACGGCGACAAGATTCTCTACGGGGAAGCGGTGGACTCGGAGGATCAAGGCAGCCAGAGACGGGGACGACGGGGAGCGGCGCAGGACGCTATGCGTCTTTACTATCGCGTCAGCGAATATTTTCCTAAATCGCCACTGGCTGGGGAAGCCCTCTATCGCTCCGCCGATATCCGATGGCAAATCGAGAAATCGGATGTTTCCGCGCGTCCCTCAGCAAAAGAGCGAGAGGCTTTCTTGCGCGAAGGCATGGACGAAAAGTTCATGAAGGAAGTCATCAAGAAATTTCCGGGCACAAAGTGGGCCGATCTTGCGGCCTTTCATTTGATTGACAATAAGCTTTGTGGCGATTGGCAAGGCAGTTCCAAGTGTCCCACCAAAGAGGCCGAGATATATGAGAAGTATGCCAGCGAGCATCCCCAATCCCCAGCGGCAGCAGAGGCGCTCTACGACGCAGCCTGGCGCTGGTCGGCGCTGATCGAAATTTACAAGCCGGAAAACGAACTCAAGAAATCTGAGGAATCCAAGAGTAAAGCGATTGCGACTGCGCAAAAAGTGGTCGCGCAATCTCCGCAGACCGACTGGGGAGCGCGTGCGCAGAGGCTCCTCTATCTGATTCAGCAGAATATTCCGACCTTCGGGAACACGACGGAGTAGAGCACTCTTTCACTCCCTGTTACGGCCCGAACCAACAGTGCCAGCCGCCGGCTTGAAAGTTTCTGCGATACTTTCTCAACCAGTTTCTCTGGAGGAAGCTTGAACGACTACCTGCTTTCGGTGGTGCTGGGAGTTATTGAAGGGCTTACGGAATTTCTGCCGGTCAGTTCAACCGCGCATTTGAGGATCGCGGAAGCTCTTTTCCATATAAGCCTGTCTGACGGGTACTGGAAGATGTACACCATTGTGATCCAACTTGGCGCGATCTTATGTTTGCCGGTCTATTTTCGGCAGCGCATTGCAAAGTTTCTGTCGACTTTCCCGCGAGGCGAGCGCGGAGATCGCAACCTATGGACGCATCCCTTGAGTCTGACATTTATTGCGTTTGTAACCACCGCAGTTCCCGCTTTCCTGCTGACGAAAGTTATCGGAAAGCACCTGGAAAGCCTTCCCATCATGGGAGCTGCGTTGCTGATAGGCGGCATCGTGATGTGGATTGTGGACGCAATCAATGCGCCGTCGGAGGCGGCGGGCCCAAGTGCGCCCCAAACCCGCATTCACACGTGGAATATGGAAGAGATGAGTCTGGGCCAGGCCATCTGGATTGGCGCCTGCCAAATCTTATCCGCAGTATTCCCTGGGACCTCGCGCTCCATGTCAACGATTGCGGCTGGACAATTAGCGGGCATGTCCCGGGCCTCAGCGCTGGAGTTCTCGTTTTTCCTGTCTATTCCGACCATGGTTGCGGCCACCGGTTACGATTTATTCAAATCGCTGCGCCATTCCGCAGCCGATCCGATTGGAACCGGCAACATTGATGCGCATGGGTGGGTTCTGCTGGCGATTGGATTTATAGTTTCCTTTCTGGTGGCCTACGCGTCGGTTGCGTGGTTCATGGCCTGGGTGCGGAAGCATGGGTTCGTGCCATTTGCGGTTTATCGGATTATTGTCGGGGCTTTGGTGCTGTACTTTGCGTCGAGGCTCGGTTGACGCCCTTCGCCTGGCATCCAACTCATCATTGTGGACATACCCTATTTCTTGACATAATCGTCTGGCTCTGGCGTGGTTCGGCAGCGCAGGTAGAAGTGTTTTTCGGCGCGGCACAATACGCCAAATGAAGTACTTCTCCAGGATTTTCGCGCCCACCAACAACCGGCGGCTCAATGAGCTGATCGGGTTCCTGTTGTGTGTCTCCGCCCTCCTCCTCTTCCTCGCGCTGGCTTCGTATTCTCCACTTGATCCGTCCCTGAACAGCGCCTCAATCTTGACCGATTCGCGCGCGGCGCGGAATTGGATCGGGGTGGTGGGGGCCTTAGTTTCCGATTTGATGCTTCAATTTTTCGGAATCGGAGCCTTTCTCATTCCCGTCTTTGCTGTGGGACTGGGCATGCGCTGGTTTCGTTCCCGGAAGATCGTTTCGCCGATAGCCAAGTCACTGGGCGCAATCTGGCTGGCAGTTTTCTTGCCGGCGCTGCTTGCGCTTTTGCCGGGACAGATACGCTGGTTGCAGGTCATTCCCATTGAAGGCTTGTTGGGCCGCATTGTCGGAGACGTTCTCATCCATTACTTCAATCTGGCGGGCGCGTATATCGTTTGTGCCACTGTCCTGGCAGTAGCGCTGTATCTTTCGACAGCATTCTCTTTCGCCGCATTGCAGCTTTGGGCGCCAACTCGCTTTGCTTTTGCGGTGGCACTTTGGCAAAGATGGAAAGATTGGCAGGACGCCCGCGCCAAGCAAAAAATGCAACTGGATCTGGAGAAGCGTCGAGCCGTCCGTCCCGTAGTGAATACGCGACTGGTTTCCGACAGAGATGATGAACCCGCTCACGTCCCTGTGACGCGCCGCGTTGAGCCGGTCAAGACAGGGATTGACCGTATGACTGCGGCGGAGCGGGTAGAAGTGCGCGAGAAACCAGAGCCTGAAGCACCTTCACCGGAAGTTACAGAACGCGCGGACAACGGTCACAAGCCAAAAACCACTCTTCCGCGCATCGCTGCCGGCGGGTTCAAACTGCCGCCCAGCAGCTTGCTCCACCGTCCGGACGAGCAGCGGGCCATCGATGCTGACGAACTAAAGCTGCTGGCGCAAGTGCTCACGGAAAAGTACGCAGAATTCGACGTGCATGGCCAAATCACCCAAATCAATCCCGGGCCGGTGGTCACAACTTTCGAGTTCAAGCCGGAAGCGGGAATCAAATACAGCCGCATCACTAATCTGACGGACGACCTCTGCCTGGCACTGAAAGCTGAAAGCATTCTGATCGAGCGAATGGCGGGCAAGTCCACGGTTGGCATACAGGTGCCAAATCGCGAACGTGAAATTATCTGGCTGCGGGAGAATATTGAATCCGCAGAATTCCTTGGCTCGCGCTCCAAGCTGACCCTGGCATTGGGCAAGGACATCAATGGCCGAATCGTCACAGCTGATCTCAACGGGATGCCGCACCTGCTGATCGCGGGCTCTACGGGAACGGGCAAGAGCGGCGCCATCAACGCCATGATCATGTCCATCCTGTATAAGTCGACGCCCGACCAGGTTCGGCTGGTGCTGGTCGATCCCAAGCGGCTGGAATTGGGAGTTTATGAAGGTGTGCCGCACCTTTACACGCCCATCATCACTGAGCCCAAACTGGCAGCGGTTGCGTTGCGCAACGCAGTGCGGGAAATGGAACGCCGACTCAAACTGTTAGCCGAAAAGGGCGTGCGCAATATCGACCAATACAACAAATTGTTCGACGACGAAGGCACGCGCAGCCTCTTTGGTGAGGATTCGGAAGATCAGCCATTGCCCTTCATA
>DATHJP010000734.1:0-3920 GCA_035489695.1 Terriglobales bacterium | reverse complement strand
TTTTGCACATTGGTGACGGCATCAGCGCGCGAATATTGCGAGGGCAGGACGCGACGGGCTTGCTCGGTGGATAGGCTCTGCGGTGGAACAGCCAACAGCAGTGGCCAGTTTCCCTGAGGAGCAATGCGTGCGATTTGTGCGTCTCCGTCGGCCGAGAGACGCGCGATCGCGAGACCACCCATCCAGCATGCGGCAGCGTTGTCAGGGTGGTGCTCGCGACGAGAAGCTTCGCCAACAATACGGCTGTCTGTCCAGCGTAAGCCGCCGAAGTGAACTGCCAGCGCGATGCCCGCGAGTCGCGCTGCCGCAGAAGAGCCGCACCCCTTGCCTATGGGAATCTGGTTGTCAATGCGGACGGCCAGTGGCCGTACCGGTGTCTTTTCCGCCTGCAATACTTCCCGATAAGTAGTAAGGATGAGATGGTTTTCAATCTGGCCGCAAATTTCGGAATCTCGGCCGCGAGCCTGCAATGAAAACTCCGGTGCCGTGCGAGCACGGATTTTGAGGAACAACTTTAAAGCGAGTGCTGCGGCATCGAAGGCAGGACCAAGGTTAGCCGAGGTAGCAGGCAAAATCAGCTCCAGGGTTTCTACTGCAGATCGATTTCGGCTAATGCGAGTGGACATGGGTTAAAACACAGCACTTGGCATTTAGCACTTAGCATTTAGCCATTACGGGCCGGTGGTGGTTCATTCACGTTCCAGGGCACACGGTCGTTCAGGGGCTAAATGCTAAGTGCTAAATGCTAATTGCTGAATTTTTCAGCCGTTCGGATGACGGCGTCTACACTAGCCTCCAATACAACCGGTGCGCGCTGTTGACCGGAAAGACTTTGCGTTTCTTTTTCCTGCCCGCTCCCGGCAAACAAATCTCCGCGGTGAAACCTCAGGGTGAATTCGGGATCTTTCAGTAAATGGCCAGTCAGAATCAATACTACGGTTTGATTTGGTTGGACGAAACCTTGCTTCAGTAGTTTCTTCAGGCCCGCCAGAGTGACCGCCGAGGCTGGCTCGCATCCGATGCCGTCTTCTCCTATTTCAGCTTTGGCCACGGCAATCTCCACTTCGCTGACTTGTTCCGCCGTTCCATTCGTGGCTTGCAGCACACGCACCGCCTTCTTCCACGATGCAGGATTTCCGATCCGGATGGCTGTGGCCATGGTCTCGGCTCGCACGCGAACCAGTTCTTTCCCGCCAGCCTCACGGAGTGTGCGCACCAGCGGGTTAGCGCCTTCCGCCTGAATTATGGAAATCCGTGGCAGGCTGGAAATCAATCCGAGATCCTTCATTTCAAGGAAGGCTTTTCCCAACGCTGAAGAATTGGCCAAATTTCCGCCGGGCACGATGACGTGATCCGGAACCTGCCAATCAAACTGCTCTGCCAACTCCAAGGCAGACGTCTTCTGCCCTTCGAGGCGATAGGGATTCACCGAATTAAGGAGATAAATCGGCATCCGCTGCACGACTTCATTCAGCACTTGCACACAGCCGTCGAAATCGGTTTTCAATTGGCAAGTCAGGGCGCCATAGTCCAATGCTTGCGACAGTTTTCCCCACGAAATCTGGCCTTCCGGAATCAGGACCAAGCTGCGCATTGCTCCGCGCGCGGCGTAAGCGGCCATGGATGCGGAAGTATTGCCGGTGGAAGCGCAGGCTACCCAGCGGAATCCTTGCTGCCTGGCAAAGGATGCGGCGACGGTCATCCCAGTATCTTTGAAAGAACCGGTGGGATTCATGCCCTGGTGCTTGGCGTATAACCGCTGCATGCCCGCACTCCGGGCACAACCTGGGAGTTCATAGATTGGCGTATTTCCTTCGCGCAGGCTAATGACTGACTGCCAATCAGACAAGGCGGGAAGGAGTTCGCGAAAACGCCACACACCGCTTTGGTCAAAGGCGAGCGAGGAAGTCTTGCGCTGGCGCCACAGAGCTTTGAGCGCGGCGGGACTGAGAATCGCCTGGATTCCCTCTGCAGACTTCCAGCCGGGGTAGACGATTTCCAGCAAGTCCCCGCAAGTGGGACAACGAAAATTCTGCTTGACCCGATCGTTGATCGCGCCGCAGCCAATGCAACGCAATTGTGACGAACCGGGCTGCGGCTTGGGCGCGAATGCCGTTTGATCAGTCATGAATGGAGCAGCTGACAACGAATCTTATCTTCCGCCGCGCAAATATTTGTCGGTCTTGTTAATCCAGTCGGCACGGGGTGGGCTGAAGACGTCGAGGTCAACGGTATCCGTCAGCGCTTCGGCTTTATGCGGCATATGAGGAGGGATGGTCAATACCTCTCCGCTGTTTACGACGATCACTTTGCCGTCAATCCAGAACTTGAGCGCTCCTTCGAGAACATAGGTGATCTGCTCGTTGTGGTGACTATGTTCAGGCACGATGCAGCCCTTTTTCAGTAGTACACGTGCAAGCATCATTTCTTGACCAACCACAAATTGACGCTGTAACAGCGGATTCAGATCTTCCAGTTCGACAGCATCCCAGGGAATATATTTGAGCTCCATCGTCTTGACGCTGCTACTGTCTGATTTTCGTGAACGGGCTGCGCTTTTTTGTCTCGACGTTTTCTTGACCGTGCGCTTTGTCGTTGCCATATTGAACCTTTTGAGCGTATGCGGATTTGTTTTCAAAAAGTCAGTTCTGAGTTTGCAGTTCTCAGTTTCGCTACAAGCCTTTGTACAGGCCGCCGTCTACCAGAATAGTTTGTCCGGTAATGTAGGATGCGCGCTCTGAGGCCAGCCAGACGATGGTATCTGCAACCTCTTTAGGGTTTCCTAAGCGTTTGAGGGGAGCATCTGCTGCCCAACCTTCAAAAATTTCTTTCTCACTCTTAGCTTGCGCGGCGGAACGACTCTTAGCCAGTTCCTTGAGCCGATCCGTGGCGGTATAGCCAGGCCCGACATTATTCACGAGAATTCCGTCCTTACCAAATTCGTTGGCCAAGCTTTTGACCAGGCCGACCACGGCAGCTCGGACTGCATTGGAAAGCACCAGATCGGCCACCGGCTGTTTGGTGCTGATGGAGGTGAGGGTGATGACGCGTCCCCAGTGTTGGCGCTGCATGTGTGGGATGACTTCGCGGGCGAAGTAAACTGTGCTGAGAAAGTTCAGGTCCACGGCCTTCCGCCAATCCTCAATGGTGGCTGCGAGAAAGCCCTTGGCCGGAGGGCCGCCTGCATTGGTGACGCAAATATCAACTTTACCGAATTTGGTCGCGACCGCAGCTACGAAGCGGTGTACTGCATCGGCGTCGGTGACGTCTAGAGCTTCGGCAAAGACCTCGGTGTGGTGTTGTGCGCGTATTTTGTCGGCAGCTTGGTCCAGGGCGGCGCGGTTTCGGGCGCACATCGCGATGCGGCATCCCTCGGCGGCAAAGCCCTCCGCGGTTGCACGACCAATGCCTTGGCTGGAAGCAGCCACAATCGCGACCCGTCCCTTAAGACCCAAATCCATGAAGTTGGGATTATAAAGGCAGGCAAGGTCTATCGCGCGTGGGGCCCTCTTGCCGGGTTCGCGTCCGAACGTTACTCTTAGGTGCTGTCCGCCTCCCGCAAAGGAGCAATGCAATGAAACCGCACAAGCGCCGTCAGGAAACCGAAGCCGTACGCGGAGGCACGGATCTAAGTAAGAAGAATGGTCCTTTGTCGACCCCGATTTATCAGACATCCACGTTCGAGGTTACCGATAGCGATGAGCAGGTGCGAGCTACGAATACTGACCGGTTTTACACGCGGTATGGAAATCCCACCCACACCGTCGCGGAATCGTCCGTTGCCGAACTGGAAGGCGCGGATGGCGCGTTGCTATTTGCGTCCGGGATGTCGGCGATCACCACTTCAATTTTGGCCTTGCTAAAGAGCGGAGACCACATCGTGGCGCAGCGGGATATTTATGGTGGCGTCACGAAGTTTT
>DATHJP010000733.1:0-4144 GCA_035489695.1 Terriglobales bacterium | reverse complement strand
CAGTACCGGAGACATAGCCCCTTGGAACAATGAGAAAGCGGTCGCAATCGGATCCACTGTAAGAACAATCCGCCACTGTCCCGACCGTGTCGCCGGTGCCACTGCTGGCACGCGTTCCGCGATTGCTCCCGAAACTCGTCGATCCACCGGGCCCCAAGTGATAAGAGTCCGTGCTACCGGCAATCGTCGACCCCGTGGAAATGAACCCGGCAATAACCCCGCCCCACCCGTCGTCCGCGGCACCTGGGAGCACCCCGGGGGGGATTCCGTAGGTGCGATATCCGGCATGAATCAGCCCAGTCAAGTCAATGGCTCCGCTTCCGGTCGCGACAACATCGGGCCCGACTTGCTGCAGGGTTACAGTGTAACCAGCTTCGGCGGGCCGGACGGATGGCAGCCACCCGAGTACGATTGCCAGCGTGATCGCCAGAGCGGGTTTGAAGAATTTAAGTGATTTCATCTTTTGTTCCTTTCGTTGATTTGGTTTTTCATTGTTTTGGCCTTCTTTGGCTCCTCGTTATTGAGTTGTCATTTCTGGCCGTTCACTGAAGTACAGAACGGAAACCAGCGCGAGGTTATGGCAAAAATCGCTTCGCCGTGCTAAGTCGCCTGTTGGCGGTGATGGTGTCTACCGCTGCGACTAGAATTTTTTCGTTACCTGGAGGTACCAGAACCGGCCTTTGACATCGGCAAGGGATGGGTCGTAGCCATAGCCGAAGCCGAATCCAACGAACGGCGGATCGGAATCAAAGACGTTTTGCACTCCAACGGTGATCGTCGTGCCATTCAACCAGGCGCGCCAACCAAACGCACCGTACCCAGCCGTGGAGATGGGCACGACGTTTTTCGCGGTGCCATCGGGCATTTTCACGTTCTTACCACCATCCTTGGCGTAACCAGCTACTTGCTGCTGACCGACCGGCGCCGGTAAATTAAACGTATAAGACGCGGTCAGGTCGAGCGTGGTCCACTCCCGTATCTTGCGCGCAAGGGCAGGGTCCAGGCCGATATTAGCATCCTGATACTGGCCGGTGTAGTGAACGGTCCCTCCAATATCGAAGCCGGCGAGCCAGGTGTGAGCCGGGCCTTCCCAAAACGCGCTGGCAAAGGCTCGAGTGTGCGGAAGCGAGCCGGTTAAGGTCGGTAGAAGCACATACGTTCCCGAGATCCCAAATCGGTGAGTGTCGGGACTTAGCTGAAGCTCGAACCGGGACAGGTAGGTCCCGTTGAGGGTAAAGGTAAACCTGCCAAAATCGCCACGATTAAAGATCGCTGAATCCAGAATATAGATCGCCTCGTAATCGAGACCTTCCACCACAGCGCCGGTGAGGTTTAAGGCAGGAGAGATGATGCTCGTGAGTGCGCCAGTTGTTGGATCACGAATTACATCCTGTGGAAAGAGATTTTCATGATTGATGATGAATTGCCCACCGGGCAACGCGGCAATTGATCGAAGGTCAATATGCCAAAAATCGGCGCTCAGGGTAAGGCCTCTGATCCATTTGGGACTGTAAACCACTCCATAAGACCAGTTATAGGCAACCTCCGGCTTCAGGAGAGGGTTTCCGACAATGTTTATTCGGATCGGGGTGCCGGGCGGTGTCAATCCCTTCGGATCGTAAAGAAGTCGGAAAATTTCGGTCCCTGCCGGGGTAAGGTCGGGTAGTGTGGGCGCATGAAACGCTTCGCTGTAAATGCCGCGCAAGGTGAGAGTGCCAATCCACTCGGGCTCAAGCGGCTGCCAGCGAACGGAAAATTTCGGCTTCTGCGCATCAAACTGGGAGTGCTCCGCAGGCAAAACCGAAGTCGCAGATGTATTCTGGCTATACCATTCTTCGCGCTCGGCGATGTCGAACTCGAGACTGTACGCTCCGGGCCACTTCCAAGACGGGCTGGTCACCGGAATACGCACTTCCTGATAGGTTCCCCAAACATGCCGGTTTACCTTTGACGCCTGGAAATTCGCGGTACCGATCGCGTCAAAACTGGTGACCTCCGAGTCAGGATTGGTCCTCCACCTCTCCTCGCGATATTCGAGTCCGGCCGCGAACGAGACTGGCCCGGCGGGAAGATTGAATAGATCACCATCGAGATGGAAATAACCCAATGGCAACTCGAAGTGGCCGGTGTTATCGATGGTACGATAGACCCGGCTTATTGCTGCCTCGGTGTTTCTACCTCCGTATCCAAGGAACGGGTTAAATGCGGTGGCCGGGTCCGTGTCGAGCAGCGCGGCGCGTAAGCCCTTCGCGCTTACCACGCCACTGATGAGGGTTTCCTCTTCGTTCCGCGAATAACGAAAACCCGATTCCCAATTCCAATTCTTGAAGTAATCGCCAAACTCTCCCATCTGACCGCGAAGTCCGCCATCAAACAGAATGTCGTGGAAGGTGGTCTTGGATGTAGTGCCGCCTGTGTCGTTAATGCCGCGGAAATGAACTCCGGTAGTGACAGGCGTGCCATCGGGCAAAGTCGCATCCGCGACCGTGAAGGGATTAAACGGATTTGCGATTGGCACACTGATTCCGTCACGACTAAAGGCAGCACCGTTCGGTGTCTTGAATGGGTCCGGGGAAAACCCAGTAGCAGCCCCGGCCGCATCAACAAATGAGCGGGTATATTTGAAGTCGGAAAACATCGTTAAGTATTTGTCACAAATATCGCGCGTAAAAGAGCCATAGAAACTTTGGCGATCCGCCGCTGGAATCATTGTGGTCACAGCCGCGTAGTTGTACAATTGGAAGTTTCCATCCGGATAACGAAGACCTTTCGGAAGCGCTGGACTGGAAATATCGATGTACTGCGTACTCGCCGCGACATTCGGAAACGAGTGTGGCGTGGGAGTGGTTATGCCTGGGAGCAACTGGTAGAACTTTGTCTCTCCTGTATTTGGGTTAACGATTACACTCACCCTGCCGGGAAGATCCCCACTGCGATTATCAAATCCGCCGAACGCAAGTTGGTTCGCGTTACTGGTAATGTTGCGGTCGCGACCGAGAATGGCGGCCCGATCGTACGCATCGGCAATGATCACGATATCGGTTTTGTCATCCGCCGTGCCGGAAATCATCCACGTCTCGAGCTCTCGTGCGTCATTAGAGGAGCCCAGGTTTGTATTGCCAACACTGCTTCCAATCTCCGAACCACGGAATTTGTGTTTCAAAAAGATGTTGAACACACCGGTCACCGCATCGCTGCCATAAATGGCCGAGGCGCCATCCTTCAGGATGTCGATGTGATCAATCATTGGGAAGGGAATGAGGTTGATGTCTACCCCCGCGAGGCCGGGCGAGGCACCTGCGGCAGCCCCGCCGCCGCTACCAATTATCGCTGCGCGCTTTCCATCGATGAGAACCAGAGTTTCTTTGGGCAGTAAACCGCGCAGATTGGGTATGACGCTGCCATCCCCGCCCGCAAAGCCATTGGCGTTCTGGTTAATGGTCGAGCCCATCTGCTGCGGCAGCTTGTTCAGCAGGTCGGTTGGGTTGCGCGCCCCTAATTTCTCGATGTCTTCTGGGCGATAGGTGTCCACCGGGTCAGGTCCTGTTTCTTCCGCGGTTGGAATATTCGAGCCGGTAACGACCACACGTTCGGCTTCGGCCTCCGTAGGAATTCCAGGTGTCGGCAACGGATTCTGTGCGGAAACCGAGCAGGCAAGTAAAGCAAACAATCCAGCAACAGAAGCAGAGATGAACTGTCGCCGTTCGAGTCGCGGAATCGAATTTCTGCGCATCAGGCGGTATCCGTTAGCCAACGATGCGACCGCTTGTAGGGCGGTAGCAAGGTAATTTGTAGCATTCCGCCTTATATGACCCTTCCTCTGCGCCTTGTTGGGTAATCTCCGTCAGCGTCTTCCGCGAGGGTCGTGCCTTTGCGACTCCGCTTGGATCCTATTTGGGGCTTCCTTTGCTGCGAGATCGGCAACGATTTGCCACTGTGGTGGCAGGCGTGTCGCCTGCGAATGTGCACAACTGCAGCCGACACGGCTACCTCTACAGTTTCGGTGCGAGCAAAGCGCCTACATCATTCTTTCGGTGCTAACGAGGCGACGATTTTCTCGAAGCGCGGATCGCCGCGCAGGGGGTCCCAGAATGGCAGCAACTTTAATGCTCCGTAGCTAAGCACGATCGGCGCGAGTGGAGCG
>DATHJP010000732.1:0-2547 GCA_035489695.1 Terriglobales bacterium | reverse complement strand
CGGCTCTGGGAAGTTACGTACATCAAGCCTGCTGCATCATGGAAAGAAACCCCATCTCAGTTTGCTGAGTTTGTCCGGTGCTACTTGCAGGATCAGAGTTTGCCTCCTTTGCTTATGACGGGAGACGGTCATTGGCATCATCATGTAGAAGGCTCCGGCGGAGTGATACTTTTTGCCACCTTCATTCTGGCAATGGCTGGTCTCCTGCTGGTGTTTGCGCGTCGCTGGCGCGATCCCTGGTGGCGTTTTGTACTCTATGGGCTAGCGGTTTCGATTGTTCCCGGCGCGATGACAGACTGGCCATTTCACGAGCTCCGGTTGATGGGGTATGCAGTCTTTCTGCTGGTGCTTACAATCCCGGCGCTGGAATGGCTGCTTGCATCAGTTGAGCCAAAGCAGCGCGCGAGCGACAAAACCAACACAACGCACGATGGCGAACCAGGTAATGCCGTGGTTGCCAGCCCCGGCCTGCCGCGCGGAGTCCGACTGAGTATTCTTGCGGTGTTACTGGCAGCGACCGTTGCACAAGCTGTCGATTTCCAACTCATTTTCTGGCGTAAGGGATTAGAGCGACAGTTTGCATTCGACGTTCTGTACAAGGACGCCTATGATGCGGCAGTCGCGCGGTCGGAGCGGCCAATTTACTTGGAGAATGGGCAGTGGGGTCCCGCGTACATGGATGCGTATTGGTACGCCACCGTGGAAGACAGGCCTTTATCGCAATTTGTTCGTCTTCCTGATGGAGCGAAACCGCCACCAGGCGCGATTGTCCTCAGCTCAAACTCAGACTGCCAGAACTGCGAAGTTATCAAGAAGTACCTACAGTATGAGCTTTACAAGGCCAAGTAGAGAGACCTGTAGGACGGCTTCGGTTAGCAACAAGATTTGGTTTCTGTTGAATCGAATCGCTGGTTCGTGTGATTGACCATTTCGCTCATCCTTTCGTGGCCACGCAAAACAAGAGATTTTGCGGAAGCGCACGATTGAGCAAGAACTCGACTTTCTCAATGCCCAGCGCGAATCGATGCGAAATTGGAGCGAGGAATGGTGCCAGTCCATTGAACGTTCCGATGCGATGCACTCTCCATCCGGCACGTTCACAGGTCGCGGCCAGTTTCCGTTTGGTGAAATGCGTTACATGCTGCACCTCATCCATCTGGGCGGCTAACGCGAATCTGTCTAAAAGCCATTCAATAAGCGGCCAGGCGCTTTTGTAGTTCGGCGTGGTAAGAAAAAGCTGACCACTTGGACTCGTCATTTTGTGGAATAATGAGAGGACCTCTGCCACTTGGTGTTCATAAAGATGTTCGACGACTTCAATACAATAAATCCTGTTGAATGGTTTATCGCCAACGAGGTCTTCAAATTGACCCAGGCGAAATTGAAGGTTGGGCACGTCATAGGCAGTGCTTGCGTAGCTTATTGCAGATGGATTGCTATCCATGCCTATTACCTGGCCCGCATAAACAGACAAGAAATGACTGATCGTTCCCGACCCGCACCCCGCGTCAAGAACACGGTCTTGCTTTCCAGGCATTGCGACGCGTTCTATCAACCTGAACTTTGCTTCGTGCCAAAAGCGTTGGACGGCCCGATCTGACTTTAGAGCCCGGGCCTGATAGTCTCCACTAATGTGGATCGCGTCGCCTTCGCGCCGTTGTAGCTGATGTTTATTCGATAGCTGCATCTCACTGAGATGTCGCCAGCATGCGCCAGGCAGCTCTCAAACTGACGATTTACTTGCCAATGTGGGACTCGCCGTTGTCCGAGCGTTTTCCGAACCAGGCGGCAGTTTGTCGTCCGTATGACTGATGAGAGTCTCTGCAATTACGTAGCGAGGGCGATATTTAACCTCCTGATAAATTTGAGCGATATACGTGCCGATAATACCGAGGCTTATCATCAAGACGCCGCCTATAACTAACTCGAGTATGATAACCGTGGTAAACCCTGGGAGAGCCAGCCCGGTGAAGTACAGAAGAAGCGCGTAACCAGAGAATACGGCGGCAACAAGCAAAAACATTCCCCCCAGCACCGTCACTACGTGTAGCGGCAGGGACGAAAAAGCTGTAATCGCAATGACAGCTAAACGAAAGAGACCAAAAAATGACCAGCGTGACTGGGTCAGTCGTCGCCTTGGCACCGAAAAGGTTATCTGTTTCCGACGATAACCCAGCCACGTAATCATGCCTCTGAAGAAAGTATTGCGCTCACGCATGTCCAGCCATGCATCCATCACTTTGCGATCGAGAAGCTTGAAGTCTGAAGACCCGTAGAGATCATATCCTGAAAGACGGCTCAGAGTGCGATAAAAGAAGCGCGCCCCAATTCGATTGATCATCGGCTCTGTTCCTCGGGTTCTCTTGATGCCTTCGACGATGTCCCAATGCTCGTCTCTCCAAAGTCGAACCATTTCCGGAATTAGGTCCGGAGGGTGCTGCAGGTCGGAGTCTAATACAATACATGCCTGCCCGGTCGAATAGGCCATTCCCGCACAGATCGCCGCTTCCTTTCCAAAATTGCGACTAAATCGAAGCGCTTTTAGCT
>DATHJP010000731.1:0-3147 GCA_035489695.1 Terriglobales bacterium | reverse complement strand
CGCCAATGAGAGACCCAACCAAAACCAGCGCTCCCACCAGCACTCCCGACATCCTATGACTCTGCATTCTCCAGTTTACAAACCGAGCTATTTCTTTTGGCCATTTGAAATCCCAGTAAAGATTAAATATCGGGATGAAATGAAACCGCACCGCGCGCTTCGGGGAGATCGGATGACACCATCCCTCGACGTCGCCAACAACATAGTGGTAGGTCGAAATGCAATGCAGAACGTAAGCCGTGGAAACGATCGCCCCCATCGAGGTCGCTGCGGCAGCGTAACCACCTGCTGATTGCGCTTCCGGCGTTTCCCTTGCTAGTTCTTTTTGCACGCCCCACACAATTTCCAACACGAACAACACGATCGCCAGTCCAAACCCGAAACGCAGATCAGGCAACTCCGGAGACGGGCGGTCGGCGTCACTCTGGACCGTCATGACGCCACAAGTTATACCGGGGAGAACCTCGGGTCAAATGAAGATATCCAGAAACTGCTGCGGCGGAGATAGGTTTTAATCCAAGGGGAGCGGTGGCCTTGTTAACAAAGCCTCGCTCCACACCCAAAGCAACCTAGCCCCACTGCTATAATTTCCAGTTGCTCTCATCTTCCAAACTCACTGGCCAGAAAGACAAAATGGCGACGCCCGGAGAACAGCCGACTCGCACTCGTATTGAATCCGACAGCATGGGACAAATTGAAGTCCCGGCCAATGTTTATTGGGGCGCGCAGACCCAGCGGTCGCTTCTCCATTTCAATATTGGGCGCGACACCATGCCGCCGGAGCTGATCCGCGCGTTCGGCATCCTCAAGAAGGCGTGCGCACTGGTCAATCAGGATCTGGGCAAACTTCCCGCGGACAAAGCCAAGCTCATCGTGAAAGCTGCCGACGAAGTTATCGCCGGCAAGCTTGACGATCAGTTTCCTTTGCGCATCTGGCAGACTGGCAGCGGGACGCAGACCAACATGAACGTCAACGAGGTCATCTCCAACCGCGCCATCGAACTGGCGGGCGGCGAGATGGGATCGAAGAAACCGATCCACCCCAATGACGACGTCAACATGTCTCAGTCGTCCAATGACACGTTTCCCGCGGCAATGCACATTGCAGCCGCGGAGCGGGTGACCAATGCGCTGATTCCCGCCGTCAAGACTGTTCATGACGCCATCGCAGCCAAGGCGAACCAATTCAAGGACGTGGTAAAAATCGGCCGCACCCACCTGCAGGACGCGGTTCCACTCACCTTCGGACAGGAGTTCGGCGGATGGGCCAGTCTGCTGCAGCGCGATATCAAGCGCCTGGAGCAGGTGCTCGAGGGACTCTACGATCTCGCCATTGGCGGAACTGCGGTCGGCACCGGATTGAACGCGCCTCCCGAATTCGCGGAACGCGCTGCCAAGAAGATCGCAGAACTCACCGGACTTCCCTTCCGCTCCCACCCCAACAAGTTCGCTGCGCTGTCAGCTCACGACGAGATCGTCTTCGCACAAGGCGCGTTGGAAACGCTGGCTGCATCGTTCATGAAGATTTCGAATGACATCCGCTGGCTGGCTTCCGGCCCGCGTTGCGGCCTCGGCGAACTGTCCATCCCGGAGAACGAACCTGGGTCGTCGATCATGCCGGGCAAGGTAAATCCCACGCAGTGCGAAGCCATGACTATGGTCTGCGTACAGGTTCACGGCGCCACCGCTGCCGTCGGCTTCGCCGGCTCGCAAGGCAATTTCGAGCTCAACGTTTTTAAACCGGTGATGATTTACAACTTTCTGCACTCCGTCACCCTGATCGCGGACGCCTGTCACGGCTACGTCGAGTACATGATCAAGGGCATCGAGGTTGATCGCGCCAAAGTTGACTGGTACGTGAAGAATTCGCTGATGCTGGTAACCGCGCTGGCGCCCAAGGTCGGGTACGACAAAGCCGCCAAGATCGCCCACACTGCGCACGTCGAGCGCACCAGCTTGCTGGAGGCGGCGTTGAAGCTGGGATATCTGACGCGGGAAGAGTTCAATGATCTGATGAAACCGGAGAAGATGACTAGACCATAAGATTGCGTAGCGACGGGCGACTCGCCCGTCAGGCCGGCTGCGCCTTCAAGGCTCAGACAAACCGAGGAGCAGCATCAATCGCTCCTGCACCGCCTTCAGCACCTCGAGCGGCGACGTATCCGCGTACTTCGCATTGCGCGCTCGCCAGTCAACATTCTTTACGGCATCGGCGAGAACCACTCCGGTAATTTTGATCTCCGGCGGAAGTGAGACTTCAAAGGTATAGCCTTTGGCTTGATTGGTAATTGGAACTACTACTGCCAGTCCGGTTTTCTCGTTGTAAAGCTTAGGTGATAGAACCAGCGCCGGACGCCACCCACCTTGCTCGTGTCCTATGCGCGGATCAAAATCGATTTTGATTATGTCTCCGGAATCGGGAACATAGCGGGCTACCATACTTCACGGCCAACCGGCTTGCCCCAGTCCTGCTCCTCGTACCGATTCTCTGGAGTAATGCCCCCGACCAAGGATTCCAGGGTGAGCTTTGTTTTCAAAGGCACAAAGCTAATGCGGCCTGCTTGGACCTGTATTTCGAGCTCATCGCCTTCCCGCATGTGGGCTTGCTCCAAGACAGTCTTAGGGATGCGCACGGCTTGACTGTTTCCCCATTTGACGAGTTGGACCCGAACGGCTCGCATCTCACTCTCCTTCACTAAGTATATACATTGGTATATACATGTCAAGCGGCTTAAATGCCCTGCATTCAACTTGTTGGCTTCCAGCATTCACGAGGAGTCATCGATGAGCCTCGTTGATATTCAGCTGCCCAAAAAGCCCGCGGGGACGCCGACGCTACCACTTCCGGTCGTCCCAGAACCTATTCAGCTTCCGCTGGATTCAACTCAGCGCCGGCTTCAATGTCTTTTTCATCTCCGCGCACCGTCTTCGGCGTTGTCGTAATCGTGATGACACTCACCAGCACTAACATCGTCCCCAGAAGTGTGCGAGGTCCGACGGCCTCTCCGCCAAGAAAATATCCCAGGATCACGGCTACCACTGGGTTCACATAGGCGTACGTCCCGACTTTCGTCGGCGATTCATAGTGCAGCAGCCAGACGTAGGCGGTGAAGGCGACGATCGAGCCGGCGACAATGAGATAAACCA
>DATHJP010000730.1:0-3630 GCA_035489695.1 Terriglobales bacterium | reverse complement strand
ACAACTCTTGAACGCCCACTCGGGTTAACTCTTCGCGCATTGGAATCAACATGAGTTCCGGATACATTCCAGCTCCTTTGAAATCGCTGTACGATCATTGTAATACGTCAAGCACCTGAAACCGGCGCAGATCGCGGCTTTTTCGCTCGTATATATTGATGGCAGACCAATGCTCATTCAGGAAAACGTGCCTCTGGCGCCACTGACCACACTCAAGGTTGGTGGGCCGGCCAGATATTTTATCCAAGCACATACCATCGCCGAGGTGAGCGAGGCGGTCTCGCTGGCACGCTCAGGAAATCTTGCGCTGTTTGTTTTAGGTGGCGGCAGCAATCTGGTGATCTCTGACGCCGGTTGGCCCGGACTCGTCCTCAAGATTGCAATTCCCGGTATCGAAGAGCGCACACAAAGCGATAAGTCGCTGTTCGAAGTCGGAGCGGGCGAAGATTGGGACAGGTTTGTCGCCCAAGCTGTGTCCCGCAATTGCGCTGGCATCGAGTGCCTGAGCGGCATCCCGGGAAGTGTGGGTGGAACTCCCGTACAAAACGTTGGCGCTTACGGACAGGAAGTGGCGGAAACGATCGGGTCCGTTCTGGTGTTGGATCTTAAAGATGGTCAGGTGCACGAACTTTGCAATGAAGCCTGCAGCTTCCAATATCGCACCAGTATTTTCAATACTTCCGAGCGCGGGCGATACATCATCCTGCGCGTGACCTACGTACTCACTCCTGGCGGCGCGCCGGCGCTCCTGTACGCCGATCTTAAGAAATTCTTTGCCGGCTGGAGCACGAAGCCCAGCTTGGCCGATACGCGCGAGGCCGTCCGGCAGATTCGGGCCAGCAAGGCCATGCTGATCACACCCGGCGACGAGGATTGCCGCAGCGCGGGATCTTTCTTCAAAAATCCTGTCCTGTCAGATGACCAGTACAAGCAGGTTAGCGAACGCGCCGTATCGAAAGGTTTGCAGATTCTCAGCTATCCTGCGCTTCAGGCTCAAAGAAAAATTTCGGCGGCGTGGCTCGTAGAGCACTCCGGGTTCAGTAAAGGCCATGGCAATGGTCGAGTGGGCATCTCCCGCAAGCACGCCTTAGCCATCGTGAACCGAGGCAACGCAACCGCGGCCGACATCGTCGCATTCAAAGAAGAGATCCAAGCAGCTGTAGAACAGCTCTGGGGAGTCCGACTGGAAACGGAGCCGGTGCTGGTGGGCTTCTAGCTGTCTATTATGAATCCTGTCTAGCTTTCCAGCTTCTGGTAAAGACATGCATTACTGCGCTTACAGCCCTTGTGGCGAACTCAGCCAGTCTGTCTCCGCTCCCATCCTCAAAAAAGAATTCCGAACAATTCGACCACAACGGCGGTCTGCATGAATGAGGACCGACAGGTGGTCGCGGGACCAGTGATTTTAAGTGAAGCCATGGCAATGGCGCAGGTTGCCGAAAACGTGCTGGAAGCCATGGTCCGTGAGCATGCTCGGCTGGTGTATCGGGTGGCTTATTCGGTAGTGCGCAATCATCATGATGCAGAAGACGTCACCCAGGAGACTTTTGCCCGCGTCTTGCGCTATGGCAAGAAGATTGGCGAGGTTCGCGACCAGAAGACATGGCTGGCACGGATCGCCTGGCGTGTCGCCGTGGACCGGCGAAAGAAGTTGCCCGAAATTAGCCTTGATGACGCGAGCAATACAGTTTCTGAGCTTCGTACATCGATCGCGAATGCGGAGGAAGTGGTATTAGGTTCTGAAATGTCTCAACTGCTGGAAGCTCTCATTTCCGCACTGCCGGAACAATTGCGCGATCCCTTAACGCTTTCGACCGTGCAAGAAATGTCGCCGAGTGATATTGCCGAGATACTTAGGATCAAACCATCTGCCGTGCGATCACAGCTGTTTCGGGCGCGCGAAATCCTGCGTGAGAAGTTGAGCGCTTTGCTGAGAGACAAACATGGAACCTAAAGATCAGGAAAATTTGCATCGATGGTTGGACAGGGCGCTGGTGGAGTACGGAAATATGGAACCACGACCCGGCTTGGAAGCTCGTGTTCTTGCCAATTTGTCTGCCGAGCGGGAGCGCATTACCGTGAGACAACGGTGGTTTTGGGCGCTGACTTTGGCCGCGACAGCCGCTGTGATCATTCTGGCCGTGTGGATGGAAAGCAATACTGGCCTACGCACCAAGCCTCCGACATCGTTGACGACCGCGTCAGAGCAACAGGCAGAGCGCAAACAACGACCTGTAGAAACAACCAAACCGGATGTGCTTCAGCAGTCGCGCAAGAGTGCCTCACCGCGCGTGGATCGGAATCGAACCGTACATAGCTTCGAGACAGCAGCAGCACCAAAGCTGGATCGGTTCCCTTCTACGCAACCACTTTCGGAGCAGGAGAGATTGTTGCTGGCTTACCTGAACCAAACTCCGAAGGAGGAAGTGATGCTGGCAATCGCGAAAACCAAAAGCAACGAAGATTTGCGCGTCAAGGACTTAGAGATTCAATCCCTAGAGAATGAGACACCAGCTTCGGAATCGAGTGAAAGAAATTAAGGAGGAAGTCATGTGCAGAGTGAAGATCTGGATAACAATCCTGACGATAGTTGCGGGGCTGGGAGGCTTTGTGCCTGGAGGAATGGCGCAAGACCAGAGCCATGACAACCAGGAAAAGAGTGCCGAGAAGCCCGCGGCGCCGAAGTCTTTGAACGCTTATCGTGTGGATTTCTTGCTCACCGAACTGGAAGATGGGAAGAAAAACAACTCACGTACCTACTCATTGGTGGCGAGGGAGGGTATTTTAAACAAGCTGAGAGCTGGTGTCCGGGTCCCGATTGCCACAAACATGGGATCAATCCCGCAGTTTCAGTATCTCGACGTTGGAATGAACATCGATTGCCGGGTCGAGGAACGTGAAGGCTCACTTGTGCTCAATGCCGTCGCCGACTCCAGCAGTTTCTCTCTTCCAGGGGAACCAAAGGCACCCGGATCGGTCGCTGAGCAGCCCGTAATTCGCCAAATGCGCTCGGAGATAAACACCGTCATAAGTCTGGGAAAAACGACACTCATCAGCAGCATGGATGACCCGAGCAGCAAACGCCGATTCCAGCTTGAGGTAACCGCGACCAAGGTGAAATAAGCGCGTCGAGTATGTCGCTTGGAGAGAGAGTGCTTGCCCTATTTGTTCTGTGGCAGCTTGCGGAAGGGATGCTCGAAACTCAAATAAAGAAAGACGCCCTTCTCGCCACTGCTGGGGCCAACGCCGATTGGTACGCCGATACCAGGCACAATCTGCAGTCCATTTTTAAAGTTGTATGCCCACCGAATTCCAGGGCTGAGAAAGAGCGATCGTGACCACTCGGTTTTGCCAGGCGCTACTACGAACTGCGAACTCGTAAATACAGTTTCCAGCATGACGTTGAAGCGAGGATTGGTTAGCCAGATGAAGCTTTGTCCCAGGTTGTAGCCGATGACGGAAGCGCGATCACCAGACGCGTCCTGAGCGTGAGGTACGACGGTAGCTCCCGCATTCCAGTGGCTCACCAGGTTTTTGCTCAAGACGACACTTACAGGAAGGCTGGTCTGCACGCCGAGTCCGCCCGCGCCACGACCGTCGGCGACACTCCCGGCGGGCAATATCAAGCTC
>DATHJP010000729.1:0-2126 GCA_035489695.1 Terriglobales bacterium | reverse complement strand
CGTAGCGCCGAGTCAAACTCTCACGAACGGCGACTACCATCGGCTGAGGGAGCTTTCCATCCGCGTTGTTCGCCATTTGAAGATTGTTGGTGAGTGCAATATCCAGTTTGCGCTTGATCCGAAATCAGACGCATACCGGGTGATTGAAGTCAACGCCCGGCTCAGCCGAAGCTCAGCTCTTGCGTCAAAGGCCACTGGATACCCCCTGGCCTATATCGCTGCTAAACTCGCGCTGGGATACAGTCTTACCGATCTCCGGAATTCCGTAACGCGGACTACGACGGCGTGCTTTGAACCCGCATTAGACTACGTGGTCGTCAAAATCCCTCGGTGGGATCTCAAGAAATTCCGTAGCGCGTCGAGCGATTTGGGGTCAGGCATGAAATCCGTCGGCGAAGTCATGGCCATTGGCAGGACATTTGAAGAGGCATTACAGAAGGCAGCTCGGATGCTCGACATTGGTCACGATGGAATCGTCGCAACCCGACCCATTAGTCCGGCGAAGGCAAAGGAATTGCTGGCGCAACCCGAGCCGGATCGCGTCTTCGCGTTGCCTTGGGCGATGCGAAACGGTCATAGCGTCAAGCAGCTTCATGAGCTAACGCATATTGATGAATGGTTTCTCCATTGTATTCATCATCTCGTAGAGATCGAAGATCTCCTCAGAACCTACAAGGGTGGACCATGTCCAAAGCAACTTTTGCTTGAGGCCAAGCGCGCCGGATTTTCCGATAGCCAATTAGGCTCGATTCTCCAAATGGATGAGACGATTGTTTGGAGACACCGCCAGAACATGGGGATATCCCCAGTGGTCCGGCAGATTGACACTCTGGCAGCCGAGTACCCGGCCCAAACGAATTATCTCTACCTGACGTTCAATGGAGAAGGAGATGACGTGCAACGCGAACAAGGTAAGAACGTGCTTCTCCTCGGATCAGGCGCGTACCGCATCGGCAGTTCGGTTGAGTTTGACTGGTGCTGTGTGAACGCCTCCCGCATTCTCCGAAAGCTGGGCTACCGCTCGATTCTTCTGAATTTCAATCCAGAGACAGTCAGTACCGATTATGACATCTGCGACAGACTTTACTTCGACGAGATTAGCCTGGAAAACGTGCTCGATATTTACGCGCGGGAGCAGTGCATTGGAGTGATTATCTCAGTTGGTGGTCAGACCCCGAACAATCTCGCCCTTCAGCTTCATCATGCCGGATTGAATATTCTCGGAACCTCCGCCATTGATATCGATCGCGCTGAGGATCGACATAAGTTTTCGAAGTTACTGGACAGCGTTGGAGTCGATCAGCCGCCCTGGCGCGAGGCGCGTTCTCTTAACGATGCGGTGGCATTTGCGGAGGAAACCGGTTATCCTGTCCTGCTCCGGCCATCCTATGTTCTTAGCGGCGCAGCTATGGGTGTGGCGACTAATGCGAGGGAGTGTGAGCTTTTCCTGAACAAGGCAGCGGATGTTTCACCAAAGCGTCCAGTAGTTGTTTCCAAATTTTTTGAAGACACCAAGGAAATCGAGGTCGATGCGGTTGCTTCCAAAGGACAGATCCTGGTTATGGCTGTGGTCGAGCACGTGGAAAATGCCGGGGTTCACTCAGGCGACGCAACCTTGGTTGTCCCACCACAACGCACCTATCCTGAAGTGATCCGCAAGGTTGAAAAGATTACGGAGCGGATTGCTGACGCGCTGACAGTAACTGGACCGTTGAACGTTCAATATCTCGCCCAAGGCACCAACGTCAAAGTAATTGAAGCTAATCTGCGTGCCTCACGAAGTTTTCCGTTTGTTTCAAAAATCTGCAAGGTGAACTTCATTGAGCTGGCAATGAAAGCCATTCTGGACGTCCCTGTGGCAAGAGCCGCTCGGCCGTGGCAGGACCTCGACTATGTCGGCGTTAAAGCTCCGCACTTTTCGTTCACGAGATTGCAAGGCGCGGATCCAACCTTGGGAGTCGAGATGGCTTCTACCGGCGAAGTTGGCTGCCTAGGCGATGATTTCGAAGAGGCCTTTTTGAAGGCTCTTATTTCGGTCGGCTTCAAATTCCCAATAAAAACCGTTCTGCTCTCGACCGGCACACTGAAAGACAAAGTAGCCTTTATCGAGGGCGCAAAGCTGTTCG
>DATHJP010000728.1:0-6968 GCA_035489695.1 Terriglobales bacterium | reverse complement strand
GCGACTCCTTGCGTACCCGCCATCGCCACTGCTTGTTTGATTGATAGTGTGCTTGCCGGCGGCACGAAGAGTGGTTATACCTTCGCTGCCGTGGGCGCTAACGCCGTGAACGGTGTCAACACGACCTACACAGCGGGCGCTTCGCCGGTAACCTTTAACCAATCCGGTGTGCGTAACTTCTGCTCTAACGAAGACGGTGTGCTCCGGTTCAATCCGGGCGCAGCGGGCAGCGCTCCGGTCACTACGACTGCGGCTTGCCAGGCTTTCACCGTACTGCAGTAGGTTGACTCAAAGTCGGGATCAAACAGGAGCATCAGAGCAATCTGGTGCTCCTGATTTTTTGGGCATGCGGCGGCCTGGCTTTGGTTCCCTCCGCGGGTCGGAAACATGACCTTTGTCCCAAAATGACACAACTTGTCACCCCGTTCGACAAAATCTGCCAAAGTGAGCTGGGCTTGGGACCCTTTGGCGGCACAATTCGCCCTAATTTCCTTTCAAGCTATTGAAAACACACAATCCATGAATCCACGTCCCGTTCTCGAACTGTGGTAGGTGAAATGCGAAGAAATTCCCTAATTGGGTCTATTGAGACCACACTGCTAACGGGAGAAGAGGGAAAACGAAATGCAGAAAGACAAAGGTTTCTCACTAATTGAGTTGCTGATCGTAGTGGCGATCATTCTAATCATCGCCGCCATCGCCATTCCGAACCTGCTGCGTGCACGTATTGCAGCCAACGAATCGTCTGCCGTGAGCGCGGTCCGTACCATCAACACGGCCGAAGTGACCTATTCGACCAGCTTTCCGACAACGGGATATGCCGGAACTCTGCCCAATTTGGGTGGAGCGACTCCTTGCGTACCCGCCATCGCCACTGGTTGTTTGCTTGATAGCGTCCTTAGCGCTGGCAACAAGAGCGGCTACACCTTCGCTGCCGTGGGTGCTAACGCCGTAAACGGTGTCAACACCACCTATACAGCGGGCGCCTCGCCGGTAACCTTTAACCAATCCGGTGTGCGCAACTTCTGCTCTAACGAAGACGGTGTGCTCCGGTTCGATCCGGGCGCAGCGGGCAGCGCTCCGGTCACTACGACTGCAGCTTGCCAGGCTTTCACGGTACTGCAGTAGTTAAGTTGATTGGCGAAATACCTGGGGGAGGGTATCAGCCAGGGAGCATCGGACGAAAATCCGGTGCTCCGTTTGTTTTTGCGGAGAATGACGGATTCTGTCGTGCCCCTGCGACGAATTGTGTCCTTCGTTCTCGTTGAATAGGCGCACAATCAAGAGTATTTTGTTAAGTGATTGATTCATAAGTACATACGGGACACCGACGTAATGGCAAATGGCCGGGGATTGGCGTCCAAAGTGCAACTAGGAAGCTGACATGGTTCTTAACTCTGGAATCGTCAAACTAGCCACCATGAGACGAAACAAGGGATTTTCTCTAATCGAGTTGTTAATCGTAGTGGCGATCATTCTGATTATCGCCGCTATCGCAATTCCTAACTTGTTGCGGGCCCGCATCGCCGCCAACGAGTCCTCCGCGGTGAGCGCAATCCGATCCATCAATACTGCGGAATTTACCTATAACACAGCCTATCCGACCACCGGCTACGCCGCGGCATTGGCGAACCTGGGCGGACCAGCTAACGGTTGTATACCGGCTCCGGCGACTGCCTGCATGATTGATACTGTGCTTTCGTCCGCCTCACCCGGCGTCGGCAGCAAGAGTGGTTACGTGTTTCAGGCGACCGGATTGGTGCCCATCGGCGGCGCGAACAGTTCGTTCGTATCTGCAGCCTCGCCGGTCACATTCAATGTCAGCGGCGTACGCGACTTTTGCTCCACAGAGGATGGTGTATTGAGATTTGATCCGGGAGCTGCGGGCAGTACGCCAGTAAACACCGTAGCGGCTTGCCAAGCATTTACGATTTTGCAGTAGTGCGGACCTTGGCGAAATCTGAGGAAGAGCACAAAGTTAAGAAAGGCCAGGACCAGAGTCTTGGCCTTTTTACTTTGGTAATCCTAAGTACCTTTCCTGCCAACTCACTTCGGCGCTGCTTTGCCTATAATCATAAATTCAAGATGCAAAATCATCCCTAGTCGCCTGCCATGACTGCCATAGAGATCCTCGGCCTGGAAAAAACTTACAGCGTGGGCTTTTGGAGAAAAAAGCCCAAGCGTGCCCTTTGGCCGCTTCACCTTAAGGTGGAAGAAGGCGAGATTTTCGGCTTTCTCGGACCTAACGGAGCGGGCAAAACCACGACGCTGAAATTGCTGATGGGCCTGGTATTCCCCACCGCAGGTACTGCGCGCATCCTGGGCCTGGAAATCAACGACCCGCACATGAAGGCACAGATTGGCTTTCTTCCCGAGCAACCGTATTTCTACGACTATCTAACTGCTCGCGAACTGTTGGAGTATTACGGCCAGCTCTCCGGCGTGTCCGCGAAGGACCGCTCGCGCAAGGTCAGCGAAGTTCTTGAACGGGTCGGACTACCAGACGCCGCGGGGACGCAGTTACGAAAATTTTCCAAAGGCATGCTGCAACGGGTAGGTATTGCGCAAGCCATATTGCATGATCCCAAGGTCGTATTCTTCGACGAACCCATGTCCGGACTCGATCCCATGGGGCGGCGCGAAGTGCGGGATCTCATGGAGCAGTTGAAGCATCAAGGCAAGACCGTTTTCTTCTCCACGCACATCCTTTCAGATGCCGAAGCTTTGTGCGATCGGGTGGCGATTATTCATCAGGGCGAGCTCAGGGGTATTGGCGCCGTCGCGGACCTTACCTCGAGCGTGCATGGCAACGTCGAGTTGGTCTGGCAAGGCAACGCGGTGCCGCAGTCATTAAGGACGTTGGGCGCGGAATGTCACATAACCGGCGACACGGTGCGCGCCATCGTGTCTGAAACCCGCCAGGATGCTGCCATGGAAGCCTTGCGACGGGAAGGCTTGCGCCTGATATCGCTCACTCCAGTGCGTATGTCGCTGGAGGATTATTTTGTGCAGCAGCTCAAACCGGCTGAGGCGACGGTTGAGGTGACCTCATGAGCATGCGCATCGTGCATATCGCTTCTAACACTTTTCGCGAAGCGGTTCGCGACCGGGTGCTGTACAACTTAATCGCTTTCGCCTTGCTGATGTCTGGAGCCGCCATCCTGGTCGGACAGATCTCGATCGATATTGAGCGCCTGGTGGTGATCAATCTGGGGCTGACGGCAGTGTCGCTGTTCGGATTGGTGATCGCGATATTTATCGGCATTGGACTGGTCTCAAAAGAAATTGACAAGCGCACTCTTTACACTGTGCTCTCACGTCCCGTGCGGCGCTGGGAATTTATCGTGGGCAAATTCCTGGGGCTCGCGGGGACGCTAGTGGTAAATACAGTTTGCATGGCCATCGGCGTTTTCGTTGCATTGCTGTACGTTTCTCATCACTTCCAGAAAGCGGACGGCTGGCTTCTGGTGGCGTTATATTTCATTGTTCTGCAATTTCTGATTATCACCGCACTGGCGCTCCTGTTTTCCTCATTCTCTTCCCCGTTACTTTCGGCGGTATTCGCTTTTGCGCTGTTTGTAATCGGCTGCTTTGCCGAGGACCTGCGGGGCTTCGCCAGCATGACGCAAGGAATCACCCGCTGGCTGGCTATAGGAGCAGCGTACCTGGTGCCAAATTTCTCCGCGCTGAATGTGATCAGTTCGGTGGCGCACGAACAGCCGGTCTCCGGGCAACTCATCTTCTACAATACCGCGTATGCTCTAGTCTACGCCGCCATGGCGCTCTGCGGGGCAGTGCTGGTATTCGAACATAGAAACCTCAAATGAAATCTTCGACGCGCATTATGGCGACTGCCAGCATCGTCCTGGTCATCTGCATGATGAGCAGTGTGCTCCTGCTGCGCAAACTGGATCAACTGCGCTCGGGCGGCACAGCGGAGGAAGTGCTCTACATTTCTTCGCCTACCGTACTGAAACGTAGCAGCCTGTGATACGGAGGATTGCTCGCTGACGTGTACTGGACGCGCGCCGTCCAGTATTTTGGCAGCAAGCACCATAATGGCGCTCAGCATTACGAACTACTCGCTCCCCTGTTGGAAATCACCACCGCGCTTGATCCCCAATTGCTGGTGGCCTACGAGTACGGAGCGAATTTTCTCGCGCCCAAACCGCCCGATGGCGCAGGCATGCCCCGAAGGGCGATCGAGTTGGCGGAGTATGGTATCCGCAATAACCCAAATGAGTGGAAGCTCTATTATCAGCTCGGTTTTATTTACTACACGGAGTTGCAGGATTACGCCGCAGCTGCGGACGCATTTGACCGGGGCTCGCGCGTGCCCAATGCGCACCCCTGGCTGAAACTGATGGCTGCACAAATGGCGGAGCATGCGGGAGATCTGCAAACCGCGCGCATGCTGTGGACGACGATGTACCAGAGCACTCAGGATCGCTCGATCCGCGCCAACGCAGCAGCTCATTTGCGCGCATTACAGGTGGATGAAGACGTTCTTGTCCTGGAACGTCTGGTGAATATATATCGAGACAAGACGGGCCGCGTCCCCAACAGTTTTTCAGACCTGGAAGCAGCCGGCCTGTTGCGTGGCACGGCAACGGATCCTCTTGGCCGTCCCTACAGGCTGATGCCGGATGGTCACGTAGTAGTTCGCGTTCCCGATGATCTGCCATTTCTCAAAAAAGGTATCCCACCGGGATACGTTCCGCCGATAAAGCCGAAGCTCTTGCCGTCTGATTAAAACAGTAGCTAGTGGTCAGTTGCCAGTGGTCAGAGTCAGTGGCTAGTGAAACTACTAGTCACTAGCCACTAGCCACTTTCTTTATGTCCTCTTCTCGCGAACCGAAACCTATCGAAACCGTTCTCCAATGGTGGAAAGATCATCGCAGGCACGACAGATTCTTTCCTACACTGTGGCGATTGATTGTGATGCTCGGAGAGTATGTTCGTAATTCCACGCCCGGCCGTCGCCGGCAACGTTATGGCGATGTGCAATACGATTGGGATTACCGGGTCAACACGACAAGCGCCACCGTTGGTTGGCGGGATCGGTTGCTGGGGATGTTTCATTCTCCGTACCAGCCCACCGAGCCGTCCCTCTTTCATGAAATGCTGAACGGGTTAAAGATCGATTTCCATGAATTTACCTTCATCGATCTCGGTTCAGGAAAAGGGCGAGTGCTATTGATGGCAGCAGATTATCCTTTTCGCCGCATCGTGGGAGTTGAACTGTTTCCCGAATTGAATCGAGTAGCGCAGGAGAACCTGAGTCAGTACAAGAGTGACTCGCAACAGTGCTTTGCCATCGAATCCATTCTCGGTGACGCGCGCAAGTTTACTTTTCCTCCCGAGCCAACCGTGCTTTACCTTTTCAATCCTTTACCCGAGGAAGGACTGGTTCAAGTGATAGCCAATCTCGAGCGCTCCTTACGGGAAGAGCCGCGTCCCTTGTATGTGCTTTATCACAATCCCCTGCTCGATCACGTATTGGCCAAGTGTAGTGGACTTGGAAAACACAGCGGTACCCTTCAGTTCTGCGTTTATGCCAGCCGCTCTGTCGCCTGATGAATGAAATGGAACTGACTTCCTCGCCGAGACAGTGCTAACGATGTTGTCAGTCAAGAATGGGAAAAAAGTGACATGCGTGTGACATGCCCGAGTTTTTTTAACAACCCATTGACAACCAACAAGGCTTCAGAGGCTGTCGCGGGTTAGAATAGAGAAACTGCGCTCCCCGCATCTAACCGGAACAGAGGTCAGTCGTATCATTCAATCAGGAAAGATGAGTTCCATTCTGCGGAGTATTCTTGTTCTGCTGCTTGCACACGCGGTAGCCTTTGGCAGTCCCGGGCCCGACGTCCATACCATCGCCCAGAATGTGGACAATCGTTACAACCACATCCGCACGTTGCAGGCTGAATTCACCGAGGTGTACCGCGGTGCCGGAATGGAACGCACTGAATTGGGGACTTTGTGGTTAAAAAAACCGGGCAAGATGCGCTGGGAGTATCGTTCTCCCAAGGAGAAGCTGTTCGTAAGCGATGGCAAGGACGCCTGGTTTTACTTGCCAGGCGACGCCCAGGTCCGCAAGGCGTCAGTACGTAAACTTGATGACCTGCGCTCGCCGTTACGTCTGCTTCTCGGTAAAACCCGACTGGAGAAGGAATTGCAAGGCTTGTCTCTGGCACCGGACGTCGCTGTTTTGACTCCCGGCAACGTGATGCTGCGGGGTATGCCCAAGGGGATGACCGACCGGGCAAGCCAGGTTCTGCTGGAGATCACTCCAGAGAGTCAGATTGCTCGCATCGTGATCGAAGAAGTGGATGGCTCGGTCACTGAATATCGTTTCGCTCAGCAACGGGAAAACGTAGAAGCTTCCGACCAGCAGTTCCGATTCAATCCCCCGCCGGGAGTGGAAATGGTCGAGGATGATTTTGGGCAATAACTACAAGTGGTCAGTGGCCAGCGGTCAGTGGTCAGCAAAGAGACTGACCACCGACCACTGGCCACTCAACTTACTGTAGCTATTGAAGTTATGGAGCCACTCGGGTCGGTGTTCTGTCCGTTACCAGCGATAGTGGCGAGCTTGGGGAGATGAGGCGGATTTAGGGTTTTGAATGCTAGACTTGAAGAGGACGAGACCGTAATCGTGCCCCCGGAATGGCCGAATTCCTGATAAAAGTAGCGGACGAACGCGGTCACCTGTTGCAGCAGGTGGAGACCGGTTACTCGGAATCCGAGGTGCGCGACAGGTTCGTTCAGCAGGGCTACCTGGTGTATTGGGTCAAGCCCCGCGGGCTGTTCGCGGCGGGCGAGTTCCGGCTGCCTCGGCGAAGGGGAGTCAAACAGAGCCAGTTTGTTATTTTCAACCAGCAATTCCTGACTCTGATCAAGGCGGGATTACCTATCTTGAACTCGCTGGAATTGCTCATTAAGCGTCAAAAAGATGCTTATCT
>DATHJP010000727.1:0-4177 GCA_035489695.1 Terriglobales bacterium | reverse complement strand
CATCGCGCCGGCTTGCCGCGCCTTCCAAACGTTTTCCGTTTCATCGAACGTCGCGTTGAAAGCTGTGCAATGAGTGTGTAACTGCGGATCGAGCGCAACTTCCCCGTCGGAAACGGGCGTGAACCAGCGGCTACTCCAATTCATGCACGTCGTTGAGAACGCCGCGGGGGACGCACACGACGAGCACGGTCAGGTTGCCCCAAGCCCTGTGCTTCACGCCGCGTGGCACGTACACGACTACATCCTTGTGGAGCTCGATTTCTTCATCGTCGAGGCGCATCTGGCCTTGGCCGTCGAGCACGTAGTAAATCTCGTCCGTGCGCTGATGATAATGCAATTTGGCGTTGCTGATTTGCAGGTGATGGACTTCCGCCGCTGCGCCGTCCTTCTCTTCCAGGAGCGGACGAATTTGGCCGCACGTCTCGGCCCAAGGTTGCACGTCGGCTACGTCTCGCCGTAGAAAAATCATCGAAGGGTTCATGGCGGAAGGTTAAAGCCGGGCAGAATCGCAGTCGAGCAAACACATCGGCGCAGGCTAGACCCAAAAAATGATCATCTTGGCTGGCAAGATCTGGGTCCACGTCGCCGTCGAGCCCAACCGTCAGTTGACCCGGCAGAGCGTCCTGTCGGTGAGTCCTTTTCCCGGCCAAGGCAACCAAGTGCATCATGCCGGTTGAGGCGTTGCGGCTGTCAGGATTCGTCGAACAACTCGCATGGAAACGGTCCCGGCACCTGGCAACCGAGACGGATTGAAGGTTGTTTTTCTGTCGGATACCAACAACGGCCATAGACCCCGTGGAACTTGTAATAGATTCGTCCTTGTCGGTCCCGGTGTTCCCGACCGAAGTCGATTCTCAACCAGCCGAGCAGCGACGTGTCAAAACAGGCCAGGAACTCTTTGACCCACGCCAGGGCTTCGGGCGCACGGGCTTTGACTTCGGGATGAACGATGAGTCTCACGACGTTGTGCTCCGGAGTCTTGAAGCAATTCGACCCGGCGACAAGATCGAAACTGTCAAAGAAATTGCTCCACCAACCGCGGCAACGGAACCGAGCGGCCGGAATCGACAGCAACGATTCGACTCCCCGGTTTGATCTTGTCGATGGTAAATGATGCTGCGAGGCTGGCGCGCCAGTGCGGTCAATTTATGAAATTGAGGACAGGCGAACCTTGGATGCCCGCTCAAGATTACGGGCGCTCACTGAAGGCGCTGACAATCAATCTTCTTGTGCGGAACATGGACAAAGCGCTCCAGTTTCAGCGTGAGGTGCTCAGAGCGGACATTGTTTATTCCGACATGGATTTTGCCGTGGTGCGCGGGTATGACGCGGAGTGGATGCTCCATGCCGACCACACGTACCACGGACACCCGATGGAAAGCGTGCTCGCGAACGCCGGCCACCGTGGAGCCGGGGCGGAGTTGCGCTTGCATGGGTGTGATCCTGACGGGGCAGAAGCGTCAGCACGCAGGTTTGGTTTCAAAGTTCTGGTTGCGGCGAGCAACAAAGCGCATGGACTGCGCGAGGCTTATCTGGTGGATGCAGACGGGTATGTATGGGTTCCAGATGTCCACGCCAAAACGTAAATGCGTTTGACTCGTTACTTGGTGTCCGATCAACCGTGAAAAGGAAGTCGACCATCGCAGTGGTAGCCATCTGCTTGTTGGTTGGTAGCCTGTGGGTGGCCACCCGCGTCTACTCTCGGCCAGAACCGATCTACCAAGGAAAGCCAGTCAGCTACTGGGCAAGACAATCCAGGCACGCCGTGGACGACGATTCGATGCGCATACTTGCGAAGGTGGGAGCCGTGGCAGTGCCGTGTTTGACAAATCAACTCGCCCTTAAGGATGGGGCACTCAAAAGGTCATGGTTGTGGACTTGGGCCAAGCTCCCACCGGCGATGCGGGCACGCCTTCCCCACAGCCCGTGAAGGCGTCCGAGTTGCGGGCCGCCGCCGCGTGGGATTTACTTTGCTTTGGCCTCGCAGCCAAAGACGCCGTGCCGTCGCTGATTGTCGCACTCGAAGATGATGATCCGTTTGTCCGCTTTAATGCCGCGACTGCACTCGGGCGCATCGACTGGGACGCTACCCCTGCCATCCCGGCTCTTATCCATGCGCTGACCAATCAACATCGCTGGGTACGATTCAATTCGGCCTATTCTTTGGAGTTGCTCGGCCCTTTGGCAAACGACGCGGGTCCGGCCCTCAAGGCCGCCATGAATGACTCTGACCCAGATGTGAGGAGGAAGGCTTTGGAGGCACTAAAAAGGATTGATCCTGACGGATTGATCGAAATCCACTGAATGACATGGCCTCCGCCTTCACGCATGCGTTCGCAGCGGTCGCGTTGACGAAAATCGTATCCGCCGAGCAACGGGCCTGGCGATTCTGGACATTGCTTGCTGGCTCCACCGTGCTGCCCGATGCCGATGTCGTGGGATTCGCATTCGGAATCGGCTACGGCGATTTGCTCGAACACCGAGGGCTGTCGCACTCGCTCTTGTTCGCCGCAGCTTGGAGCCTGACTGTTTTCTCCGCTCTCGTCGAGGTCGTCATTGGTCTTGCCATCCGCTTCCCCGCCGTGTCCACGGTCCCGCGTGGTCTGCAATCGTTCGGGCAGGACAGCCTTTGTCCAACCCGGGCTTGTATCCTGGAAAGAAACTCAACAACGACCAATGAATTTTCAGGTACCAGAATACGTATTAAACGAGCCCTGGTGGGTGACGGTTATGGGATGCGTGACGCTGGCCGCGCTATTCGGGTTCGCGCCCATCGCCGTGTGAGGTATTGGCGTTGCGGCTTTCATCGCTGTGAACCTGGTTCCGATCTCGGCAATGGCAGCGCCGAGTTGTATTCGATATTCATTCCAATCGAGCATCATAGCCGCCTCCTTTCTCTTGAGTGGTGATCCGTTGTATCCATGTGTCCATGCGCGAGCACCATTTTTCGATTGACTCTTCAGCTTTGGATGGTATATTTGGTGTTTGGCGCGGATGCGTCAAACTCGTGCTGAATTCTTCAGGCCATTCCTAGCTAGAACCAATTCACGCGATCCTCTCGTACAACACGGACAGGTTCTAGCCAAAGTAAATGAAAAAACAGCATGAAAACACGCAAAAGTACACTGATTGGGTCACTATTGGCAGTATTGGTGGTGGTCGGTTTGACGATGATGGGGGCACTGAAGGTCAGCGCCGGTAATGAAAAGACGGTGACCGGGGAGGGCAAGTGCGCCAAATGCTCGCTCAAGGAGACGGACACTTGCCAGAACGTGGTTCAGGTGAAAGAAGGGGACAAGACGGTGACCTATTACCTTGTTCGCAACGACGTGAGCACAAAGTTCCACGAGAACGTCTGCAAAGAGACAAAGAAAATCACCGTCACTGGGACCGTGAAGGAGGTTGACGGAAAACAGCAATTGACCCCGAGCAAAATCGAACTGGCGAAGGTAGACTAAACGGCAACGGTTAGGTTGAAGCGAGCAAGCCCGCAACCGGCAACACCCACCCGGTTGCGGGCATTTCTGTCAGTGTGGGTCTGCTTCTTTTCCATTGGACCGGCGCGCCGTGGACAGACTATCCGAAAGACCGCTAACGTCTATGGACGCAATACATCGCCCCGGATGAGATCGACGAAATCACCCGCCGCGCTAAAAGTTCGTCTCGGCGATAATGTCCACCCGCCGTTAAACTCTCACCCTGCGGTCTGAAGAGATTTTCCCTGTTGCTTTCCCCGCTGGATGTTTCTGTCTTGAAACTGCTTCGTCGTTGCGTGGGCACCAAGGGGCGCGCATCTACTTGGTCTGTATCGGGTGCGGTCAGGGGTCACGCTGTTCTCCTCCGGTTGCTAGGATTGCGATGAGTGATGAACTGTAGCCTCAGTAATAGGTCGTCCAATTTCCAGAGTGCTGCCATTGGATAATCGACCTTGGTCTCAATTCCACATGCCCATCCGCGTAGCCGAGATTCACTGATCGCAGGTTATTGGCGAAGCGGTGACCTCCAAAAGCCTTGGCGACGTTCGTCACACGCACGCCCTCCGCAGCCGTGAGGTCGCTTATGATAGGTTGAAATGCAGCCACCGCATCGTCCAGTTTGCGGGGCCAGCCGTCTTTGGTTCTCGTCACGGTGCCCGGCAGGCCCGGATTCGGAAAGAGTTTGGTCGGGCTGTTGTCCA
>DATHJP010000726.1:0-6221 GCA_035489695.1 Terriglobales bacterium | reverse complement strand
ACCAGGGCTGCCAGCACCAGCGAAGCGGACGCGCGCAAGTCGGAAGCCAGCACCGCAGCCGCGCTGAGCGGAGATTTGCCTTGAACCACGGCGCGCCGGCCTTCAATTTTGATCTTGGCTCCCATGCGAACCAGTTCCTGAGCGTGCACGAAACGGTTCTCGAAAATATTTTCCGTGATGATGGATGTTCCATCGGCCTGCGTGGCCAGAACCATATATTGTGCCTGCACGTCGGTAGGGAATCCGGGATACTCTTCGGTGACGATGTCGGCGGCTTTTAGTGGCGCATCGCCCATCACGCGCACCGAATCCGCGCTGTGGACAGTTTTCACGCCAGCTTCTTCCAGCTTCTGCAACAAAGCGTCAAGATGGCGAGGATCACAGCCCGTCACATTTAAATCGCCTCCGGTCAACGCTCCAGCAATGATGAAAGTGGCGGCCTCGATACGGTCAGGAATGATGCGATGCCGGGCGCCGTGGAGTTTGCTCACGCCTTTCACACGAATTGTGGCTGTGCCGGCGCCTTCAATATGAGCGCCCATTTTGTTGAGCAGTTCGGCCAGATCGGCGACTTCCGGTTCGCGGGCGCAATTCTGCATGACAGTTTCGCCGTCGGCAAGCGCGGCCGCCATCAGCAGGTCTTCGGTGCCAGTGACGGTAATTTTGTCGAAGACGATTTCTGCGCCATGCAGACGCTTCGCGCTGGCTTCCACGTAACCGTGATCCTGAGTGATGGTCGCGCCTAGGCGCTCCAGTCCCTTGATGTGCATGTCGATGGGACGAGATCCGATGGCGCAGCCGCCGGGGAGGGAGACGCGGGCGTGTCCGCAGCGCGCTACCAGCGGACCGAGGACAAGAGTCGAGGCGCGCATGGTCTTGACCAATTCGTAAGAAGCCTCGGGTGACGTCAGATTGCGGCAGCAGAGCGTGGTGCGATGCTGGGCGCGACCGTAGCCCAGTTCGACTTCAGCCCCCATCGCTGCCAGCAGCTTGCGCGTAGTTTCTATATCGCGCACCTGCGGAATGTTTTCCAGGATGACGGGTTCGTCGGTGAGAATGGCGGCGGCCATGGCCGGCAACGCGGCATTCTTGGCCCCGCTGACGCGAACTGTCCCCAGCAGCGGATTTCCGCCGCGGATCACGAATTTATCCATATCTAAATAATTCCTTGCGTAAGCCCCATGCACCTCCATTCTAGCGGGGAATGCTGTGGACGAGAGTCAGGAATTATTAATCCGGAGTGCATGGCTGGTTGTCGCTGGTCGTTCGTCGTTGGCCATTGGCTAAGCCCAACGACTGAGGACCAACGACCAACCACGCGTTCTTACAAACTACGGGCTGCGGAAATAGCCCGACGAACGTGGCCATTCGCGGCCTTCAGCGCCCGTTGGGCTTCGGCGCGGCTAACCTGCGCTTGCAACATGACTAACGCCAGGGGAATGCTGTTTTTTGCTTTTCTGAGCGCCTTTTGAGCGGCTTTTCTGCCCAGGCCGGTGGTAAGTTGCAGGATTCTCACGGCGCGATCGACAAGCTTCTCATTCTTCTGATGAAGGTTGACCATCAGGTTGCCATAGACGTAGCCCAGGCGAATCATGGCGCCGCTGGAAAGCATATTCAGCACCATCTTTTGCGCCGTGCCGGCTTTCATGCGAGTGGATCCGGAGATGACCTCGGGACCAACCTCGGTGACGATTGCCAGGTCCGCGGCTTTTTCCAGCGGAGAATTGCGGTTGCAGGTGACGGCAATTGTCTGCGCTCCGTGGCGGCGAGCATAGGCAATTGCTGCCACCGTGAATGGAGTGCGGCCGCTCGCGGCGATCCCTACCACTACGTCATTTTTTCCTGGTTTTTTCTTCGCGATCTCGCGCTCACCGAGTTTGGGAGAATCCTCGTCAGCTTCGACGGCCGCGGCGAGAGCTTTTACCCCTCCGGCGATGATGAACTGCACTGTTTGCCGATGGGTGTCGAACGTGGGTGGACACTCGGCAGCGTCGAGCGCGGCAATGCGTCCGCTAGTCCCGGTGCCGACATAAATGAGTCGGCCGCCTCGTTGCAGAGCCGCTGCGATGATGTCGATGGCTTGTGCGATCTGCGGCAGCGCGCGCTTTACCGTGGCCGCGACTTTGGCATCTTCGGAATTCATGATGCGCGCTAGTTGCAACGATGGTTTCAGATCCAGGTCCGCGGAAGCCGGATTCGTCTTTTCAGTAGCAAGTCGGCCCAAATCCGCGCGCGGCTTTTTGGCTGAACCTTTCAACGGCCAGCCTCCAGCGCTTCGACGATCGCATCATGAAATTTTGGACGTATTTCCTTGATGGCTTTATTGCTGGCGTCGGGCCAGGTTCGATTGGTAAGCAAGGTGATGGAAAGCTCGCGCTCAGCATCGATCCACAGTGAGGTTCCGGTGTAGCCGAGATGTCCGAAAGAATGCGGAGAAAAATATTTCCCCGACTGCGAAGGGGATGAAGGAGTGTCCCATCCAAGCGCGCGAGACGTACCTGCAGGTGACAATTCGCGGCGAGTAAAGACTGACAGTGTTTCCGAATGAAGGATAGGTTGGCCTCCGTTCAACATGGCATTGGCAAAGATGGCGACGTCATGCGCGTGGGCGAAGACGCCGGCGTGCGCCGCTACGCCTCCCAGCACGCTGGCGTTCTCGTCAAAGACCTCCCCTTGAATGATGCGGTGGCGGAAGGCGCGGTCATCGACGGTGGGCGGAGTCGAGGCACGCCACGCCATGGGTGGATTGAAAGCAGTGTGGGCCATTGCCAGTGGGCCGAACACCTCGCGTTGGCAGAAACGGTCAAGAGGTTCGTCAGCAATGCGTTCGAGCGCTACCCCAAGAATGATGAATCCGACGTCGCTGTAGGCGGCTTGGCTCCCGGGATCCACTGCTAGAGGCGTTTTAAAAGCCGCATCCAGCAACTGAGCTTTTGTTGGAGCACGCAGGAATAACTTTTCGTATGCCGGTAATCCCGACGAATGGGCCAGCAGCATGTGGAGAGTCACTTCTCCACGGCGTTCATCCTGCCCAGAAAATTCCGGCACGATGGAGACGACAGGCATTTCAAGATCCAGCAAACCGCGCTGGTAAAGAATCATGGCAACAGTGGTAGTAGCTACGACCTTAGAAACAGAAGCCAGATCAAAGATGCTGGCGCTGGTCACTTCGGGAGATTCCAGATCATATGTAAAGCGTCCAACCGCCTTCAGCGCAACCAGTTTCCCTTGATGTGTTACCGCGACCGAGGCTCCGGGGAAAACATGCTGGGCAATGGCTCGTCGCAAGAGCTCAAAGGCAGGCGAGAACACAACGTCCTGCGGCTCGTAAGCAGGAACAGGGAAATGCGCGGAAATCTTGGCTGCGGTATTCAGGGAAGAGGAGCCTTCTGACAAAGGTGTAGTTTGCTCGATGTTCGGTTTATAGCAAAGTTCGTAGAGCGGGTAAAGGTGACTTTAAGTTCGTCGTTGGTCGTTCGTCCTTGGCCGTTGGCCAACGACGAACGACCAACAGCCAACGACGGGAACGATAAATCAGTGGTACACACGGCACCCCCTACTTGAGGTTCTTGAGTAATCCGGCGGCGGTTGTGTAAAGTCGGGATATCCGCATAATCAGCGCAAACTCGCGAATCCGGCGTTCCGCAATCTGCCTGCTTGCCTGTGTACTCGGCAGCTTCATTTGTTCTTCTAGTGCGCACGCAGCAACGGTCAGCAAAGCAGGCGTGCCGAATCGTCTCGCTATCCTCGACGGCATCATTCAGAACGCAATCCATCAAGGCCAGATGCCGGGCGCAGTTCTAATGGTATGGCACAACGGGCAGGTGATGTATCGCAAGGCGTTTGGCAATCGGTCTCTCGAACCGCGACGCGAAACCATGACGCTGGATACGATTTTCGATCTCGCCTCTCTCACCAAAGTGGTGGCTACAACGACCGCAATCATGCAACTGGTGGAGCGCGGCCAGGTACGGATAAATGATCCGGTCGCGAAGTACATTCCCGAGTTCGCGCAAAACGGCAAAGAAGATATTACGGTCCGCAATTTGCTCACGCACTACTCAGGTCTGCGGGGCGATTTGGATTTAACCCAGGCTTGGCAGGGACACGACGTGGCATTTTCCATGGCTTTTGCCGAAATGCCAGTTATCCCTCCGGGATCACATTTTCTGTACAGCGATATCAACTTTATTGTCCTGGGTGCGTTAATCGAACGCGTGACGGGAAGCTCCGAGGACGAATACTGCCGGAAGAACATCTTCGCCCCATTAGGAATGACCCACACCCGTTTCCTTCCGCCGGCGGCGTGGAAGTCCGCTATCGCGCCAACCGAGTATGACGAACAAAGCAAGATGCTGCGCGGTATCGTGCACGATCCCACCGCACGCCGCATGGGAGGCGTGGCTGGACACGCCGGATTATTCTCCACGGCGGGCGATTTGTCGAAGTTTGCCCTGGCTCTGCTGAACGGCAGCACGGTATTGCGTTCTCTGGCGGTCGAGAAGATGACCACACCGCAGCAACCGCCCACGGAGGACAGTCTGCGCGGCTTCGGCTGGGACATCGATTCCCCTTTGTCAAGTAATCGTGGCGAACTGCTGCCCGTGGGTTCTTTTGGGCACACAGGATGGACCGGCACTTCGATTTGGATTGATCCCACCACGCGCACTTACATCATTCTGCTCACCAATTCAGTTCATCCGCGCGGGAAGGGAAATGTGATTGCCTTGCGCGCGAAGATCGCCACTGCCGTAGCCGCGGCCCTGCCACTGACCGTCAGTGAAAAGGAGCAGCTGCGACTGAAAAGTATTACCGGCTATAACGAGGCCCAAACCGCGGCCCGCCGGTTGTCCGTTCGGAACGGCTCGGTGCAAACCGGAATCGACGTCTTGGAAGCGCACAACTTCGACTTGATTCGGGGGAGCACGGCCAAGAAGAGAATCGGGCTGCTGACCAATCAGACCGGAGTCGACGCTCAAGGACGCCGCACCATTGACGTCCTGGCCGAGGCTCCCGGAGTTTCTTTGGACGCCATATTCAGTCCTGAGCACGGCGTCACGGGAACACTGGATACCACCGATGTAGGCAACTCGAAAGATGCTGCCACGGGAATTCCGGTGTACTCCGTCTATGGCGCTACCGATGCAGCCCGGCGTCCGTCGCCCGAAGTTCTCAAAAATCTGGACGCGGTGGTTGTCGATGTGCAAGATGCAGGCGCACCTTTCTACACTTACGAGACTACTTTAGGCTATTTTCTGGAAGCGACAGCCAAGGCAGGAATTGAAATCATTGTGCTGGACCGTCCTAATCCCATCACCGGTTCTTTCGTGCAAGGCCCGATGCCTGACCCCGGACGCGAAAGTTTCGTGAGCTACGACTCCGTTCCTGTGCGTCATGGCATGACGATGGGCGAGCTGGCACAGATGTGGAATGCCGAGCGCAACATTCATGCCCGCCTGCAAGTTGTGCCGATGGAAGGGTGGACGCGGGGCGACTGGTTTGATTCGACGGGTGTGAACTGGATCAACCCCTCACCAAATCTGCGCAGCCTCACCGAAGCTACCCTGTACCCTGGGGTGGCTCTGATTGAAGGTACCAACGTTTCGGTGGGGCGAGGAACCGATACTCCCTTTGAGATTCTGGGTGCTCCCTGGATTAATGGCCGCGAACTCACGCAATATTTGAATGCCAGAAATATTTCCGGCGTGCGTTTTGTGCCGGTAACCTTCACTCCCAGCGCCAGCAATTATGCAAATGAAAAGTGCGCTGGAGTGAACATCGTAGTTACCGACCGCAATGCCCTGGATGCTCCTGCACTGGGCATCGACTTGGCGTCGGCTTTACACAAGCTGTATCCCCAGCAGTTTCACATGGAACGGATGATTGAGTTGCTGGTGAATCAGGCGGTGTATGACGCCATTGCTCAAGGACAAGATCCGCGTCGCATTGCGGAAGACTGGCGCGAGCCTTTGGAAAAATTCCAGCAGCTTCGACAGAAGTACCTCATCTATAAGTAGAACTGCCAGCACCCGACCCGCCAACCGTTCAATTACAATGTCTGAACACCTGTCCGAACATTTTCCGAACCCCTGGGAGTCGTGTAATGAATGTTGGACCCTCTAACCTACCGGTAGCAAGTGCCTTCTATCGATGTGCCGGCCCCAATTGCGGCGTACAGAAAGGCTCGACTGACAGGTGGTGGCTGATGTGGACATCCTTTG
>DATHJP010000725.1:0-2152 GCA_035489695.1 Terriglobales bacterium | reverse complement strand
GATCCGTCATGCGAAGTTCCACAAGTCGCGTTTAGTTCCCTTGCACGCCACTACGCTCAAGGCCCTCGCAGCTTTCGTGCGACACCGCGAGCGCTTCTTGGCTCAACTGCCCTCGCGGCCCAAGCTGTCGCACCTTTTTGTGACCAGCCGCGGGACCAGGTTGCAGGTCGCCCGGCTCCATCGGGTGTTCCTGATCATCTCCCGCCAGATCGGCCTCCGGGCGCCCGACGCCCGTCATGGTCCGCGTCTTCACGATCTGCGGCATCGCTTCTCCGTCGAGACTTTGCTGCGTTGGTATCGCCAGGGTGAAAAACCCGACCGGCTACTGCCAGTGCTCTCGACCTATCTCGGTCACACCCACGTTAGCGGCACCTAACCGGATTATGCCGCGTCAACGAAACGGGCGCACGCGACTGAGCTGGGTGAAAAAGGATCAACGCGGCATAATCCGGCAGTCGGCATAATGCCTGTGCCGGCGCCCCCGCGAAAGAGGGCGACGCCATCGCTGAACTCAAGGAGTTGTCGCAACGCCTTGCCTTGTTCCTCAGCCAGGTTTGGACCCGCCACCGGGGGCGACGCAACGAGCGCGTCGCATGTCCTCAACCCTTCGCGAACCGCCGTCACGATTGCCCACTCGCGATGGAGCACTTCCGGCAGGCTGACTTGCCGTTGATCGGTTTCTGCCCGGATGTATCCGCGCCGACGGGTGAGGCGTTTCAAATCGTCCAAGGTTATATCAGCGCCTCGCATCCGTTCCAACGCAGTCTGCCAAAGCTCGTGTTCATGAGGGTTGCTCGCTTCCATCGGCCGCCGGACAGGCGTGGCGCGGATTTTGGGCTTCAACTTCTCCGGCTTCTTCGCGTGGTGGCTATGGCGCACGATTTACTTGAGCAAATTGCCTGGCTTGGACAAGAAGGTTCGCGTCGCCTTCGATTGGACGCTGGACCTGCTTTTCCGCAAGGACGTTTGCGCGGTTCATGACCTTCCGTCCCGCGCCGATTTCCATCGCCGAGAACACCGCCAGGCAACAGTTGGGGATGACGGCCAATACCAGCGAAGCACAGAAGTCGAAGCCACCTTGTTAATCTGACCAACATCGGGCGGCGAGACAGTGCTGCGAAAATGCGTGGCGCAGGATCTGGTTCAAGAGACTTTCCTGGCCGCGCTCAGGACCAGTGCAAGCTTTGCCGGACGCTCCTCCGAACGTGCCTGGCTCTTTGGCATCTTCCGCAACAAATTGGCGGACCATTACCGGCTGCAAAACCGGGAAATCGCGACCGCCGATCCGGAAGCTCCCTTGCCCGAGGAACAGGGCGCATTTGGCAGAAGTGGACTCGGCAAAGACGGTTGGATAATAAGGCTCGCTAGCGGTATCCCTGCGAGTGCCGCTGGATTGGCTGCCCGATAAATACAACCAGTAACGAAGCCCATCAGCGGCAAAGGGGAACCAGGCCGCTGATGGGCCTTTCCGTTTATGAACTCTTCCTTCAGCTGTTACTTGATTAGCTCAGCAAACTCTCGCAACTCGACAGGATTCAGGTCCGATACCGCCCAAAAAGTCATCCCAGAGTCGTTCCAATGAACCAGATTGTAGCCTTGGCGCACGGCGGCCTTTTTCGTTGTGCTCGAACTGCGCGTTGCCGGCCAGATAAACAGGTTAACAAAGTGCTTATGGCGCTGGTAAACCAAGGCCGCCACCGGCCGGTTTTGCAAATAATCGAGACGTCCACCTATGAGCGGGAATCCCTGGGCTGCCAGATCCTTCACCGGTGGCGCAAAATCGATCTTGCCGTCAAACCACGGCTTGACCGTGTGCTGGTCAGAGGAGGTCACGTCGGTCAGGTGGGTAGCCATTAGTGACCGCACATGATTGGCAGTGACTTCCTGGGCAAGCCGTTCATCGGTAGAAGCCCTAATGAATGAGGTCGTAAGGGCGAAGGCGATCAGGGCGGTTCCCGCGATGGGAATTCCCCATTTAAGCCATTGCCACCAAAACAGCGTTGGAGCGTTGGAGCGTTGGAGCGTTGGAGCGTCCTTGTTTTCTGCGCCCAAAGATTCGCGGATGCGTCTCTTCAGAAGCGCGGGAGCTTTGAAATAGAGATCCGAGGATTTGAGCGCGGAGCTCAAGGCCCGGATGTTCTCATACGCCTGT
>DATHJP010000724.1:0-3782 GCA_035489695.1 Terriglobales bacterium | reverse complement strand
TGAAACCAAAGTTGCCGGCGGTAAGAGTCTGGCGATTCAGTAGCCCCGCATCCTCTTATTGACTCAAATAGGCCTTTCGCAAAGTCCATGCCATCGCGCGAGCCGTCCTACACGTCCGCGTGCGCTACCAGATGCGGTACCTTCAGAGATGGGACGCACCGGTTTGGCAAGGTGAATTGCGGGACGATACGAACCTGCTTGAATCCAGCGCAGCGCAGCACCTCGATTAGGCACATGCCGTTCATCACCCACCAACTCCGGCGGTCCGAGTCCATGGCGCCAACCAGGCACATGACCGGAAGGTGTGCGACAGCCGGGTCCTCGAACGAGGGCGACGCCACGATGCAGCGGTGCTTGGTCAGCTTGTACAGCCTTTCGAATGCAAGGATCGGGTCGCGGAGGTGCCAAGTAATGGATCCCGCAAAAGCAAGATCGAACTTTCGGTTGCCGAACGCCGCTCGGGCTCATTTCATAGACATTAATCAGCTTACTTGTGACACGCGACTTCCTCACCCCTGGCAAACTCGAATGATACCAGTAATATTTAGATGCCTGCTTTTGTAAATCCAACCTTACCTCCAATCGAAAAGATACTACCCTAAGAAATATCCTAACTTCCCGATTCCACGGTGCGCGATCCGGTCCCTTATGCTGCAAAACGATTACGTTCTGGAAACAAGTCGGTCAATCGGCGTTTCGCGATCCGACGGAATTCGTCTCCAGTTTCTCTATGGCAGGTTGTTGATGAACCGCCATAGGAGAATGAATCCGTGGTTGACCTTGAGATTCCTTACGTGTGCGCCGAGCCGGTCGCGTGTCGGCAAACGGACAATCAATAAACGGCCCTGCATCCTCGAGACGCTTGACGCTTGCTGGGGGGTATGCCAAGTTCGCGTGGCTCAGTGGTTACGCTTAACCGCGAAGAGGCGCTCGGCGACCTGACGGCGCCGTCAAGCCGGTTTTGGCCACATATTTCTCGACGATGAATTCCACTCATCCCTGCTGGTGCGGCCAGAGCGATCTCACCGATTTTTCACCTGAATACTTCTGTTGCGAAAACTGCCAGACCCTCGTGCTCAAGAACTGGCCGCCGGCGGAGCGATTCGATGTTATCAGCGATGTCGGCGATTTTTATGGACGCGGCTACTACGAATCGCACCTGCCCCAGGCCTACGGGTATCCGGAGTTGTTCGAGCGAGCGCGGAACGATTTAAACGAACGCTGCATGCATTGGATGCGAACGCTGCTGAAGTATCGGCTGCCACCCGCGCGGACGCTCGAATTGGGCTGCTCGCACGGAGGATTCGTCGCCTTGATGCGATGGGCCGGATTTGATGCAACGGGTCTGGAACTGAGTCCCTGGCTGGTGGAATACGCAAAGTCCGCGTTTGGCGTCCCGATGCTTACGGGCACGATCGAAAAGCAGAATCTAGAACCGGACAGCTTAGATCTCGTCCTGCATTTCGACGTTCTCGAGCATCTGCCCGATCCCCGGACCACAATGCAACGCTGCATGGAACTGCTAAAGCCGGACGGCTTCATGATCGTTCAAACGCCTTGTTTTCCCGTTGGCCGCACGTACGAGGAAATGGTGCGAAATAAGGATCGTTTTCTCGAGCAGTTTAAGCCGGCCGAGCATCTGTACATTTTCAGCCGCCAGTCCCTCGTCCGATTATTCTCCGAGCTGGGAGCGCCCTTTCTTTATTTTGAACCGGCTATTTTCAACGATTACGACATGTTTACTATCGTGAGCGCGCACGAATTGTCTCCCCACACCGAACAGGAAGGTACCGAAGTTCTGCTGCGCCATCCCGAGGGACGCATCATACAGGCGTTGCTCGACGCCAACGCCCAGTATAAAGAGTTGGTCCGGCGTTATGAAGAGATTGATGCCGACCGAGAGGCCAGGCTACAAGCGTTGCGGCAGGCGGGGGCGCGCATCGAGGAGATCGAGGCCGACCGCGAGGCAAGGTTACAGAAGCTTCTGAAAATGGACGCCTTGTACAAGGCCATGGAAGAAAGACTTGCTTCGAAGAGTGCGGCTGATGGGTCGGGCGCCGCACGCTAGAACCGACGGACAATTTATGCAGCCTGCTATCTCGATTGTGGTGCCGAGTTATAACCAGCCTCCCGAGTTTGTCTCGGAATGTCTCGCCAGCATCTTTACCCAGCAGGGAGCGAGTTTTGAAACGATCTTTGTGGACGGCCAGTCCAACCCGCAAACACTTGCGGCAGCCGAGCCTTTCCGCAGCCGGTGCGCGCACTTTATTTCCGAGCCGGACGAAGGGCAGGCGGACGCAATCAATAAGGGTTTGCGTCTCGCGCGCGGCAGCCTCGTTGCCTGGTTGAACACCGATGATTTTTATGAGCCCGGCGCCTTTCAGCACATGGAGAATGCATTCAAAAAGAACCCAGCTGCCCCCTTTCACATGGGTATTGGGTTCCGGACCGATCAAGCGGGCAAGGCGCGGCGCCCGTTTTATCCAGATAACTTCCGTTTCAACCGACGTGCGTTCGTCGCGGGACTCAATTACATCCTCCAACCTGCCACTTTTATTCGGCGCGAAGCGCTGCAAAAGGCGGGCGGGCTGCTCGATAGAAACTTGCATTACGTCTTGGATTCCGAGATTTGGTTTCGGCTCCTTACGCTTGGCGATCCTGATTGGGTCCCTTTCCCTGTCGCTTGCATCCGCGAATATCCGAGCACAAAGACTGCGACGGGCGGTTGGCTGCGTTTCATGGAAATCCAGAGGCTCGCCGACCAATATTCAAATTTGCAACTGACCCCTGGGGTCCTTTGCGAACTGATGCGGTTGATTCACGACCTCATGACCGATGCTGAAATCAGCAAGCTGTTTCCCAAAGAAGCCGAAAAAAAGGTCCTTGAATTGTGGAGTTGCGCCGGCGAGGGATTGCGCATGCTCGCTGGAAGAAGCGACGGTTTCCCTGTAAGCAACTAAGAATCCGAGGCGCGGGCATTGGTAATCTATTTTAGTGCACGGATCTTGCAGGCCCACTCCAGCGGAGGGATCGTTGGATATTTTCTTGGCCTCGCGGGCGCACTCGCCAGAAATCCAGAGCTTTCGATCCACGTTGGTCTGACGTCCCTTAATTTTCAAGAGATTGGCGCGTCCCTGCCAGACACTGTGGCGCGCCACTATCTTCCCGGCCCGAAAAATACTACCTGGGCAGCCAACGAGCGCAGGGCTATCGAGGAAATCAGGCCGGATTGGGTCGTTTATTGGTACCCCGATAAGCTTGATATCTATGATGCAGACCGCGCCTTCAAGGTTGCTTCCTGTCTTCCCGATCTTCAACATCTAACGTATCCGTATTTCTTTGAGCCGGCCGAGCGGTCGCGGCGCGACTTCGCATTCGGCACTGCGATCGGATCGGCGGACCTGATTTTTACGCTCTCGAAATTCGCAAGGCAGGATGTCGCGCGGACTTACGGCTGCGACGAGCGGCGAATAAAAGTGGTGTATCCCTCTCCCAGTCCACAGTTTCTTTCCGGAAGCGCCTCGCCGGAGGCAATCAACAGGGCAAGAAAGAAATTTGGGCTTCCTCCGCGTTATGCGATTTTTCCCAGCAACTTCTGGCCGCATAAGAATCATAAAAAGCTTCTCGATGCGCTCCTGCGCTTACGCCGACGCGGAGTGGCGATACCGCTCGTACTAGTCGGAAATGCTTCCTCTGCGGAAGGAGCGTTAATAGAACAGCTCGAGCGGGCGAAAGGCGAGGGATGGCTTTGGATGCTTGGTTACGTTGAAGACGACGAACTC
>DATHJP010000723.1:0-2435 GCA_035489695.1 Terriglobales bacterium | reverse complement strand
GCAACATCTTCCGGTTTACCGATTCGCTTCAACGCCTGCATCCCAAGCGCGATGTCACGCCCCGCCTTGGTCTTCGTGAAATTCGACATGTCGGTGTCAATGACGCCCGGCGCGACTGCGTTTACACGGATGCCCTGCGGCCCGAGAATGGCAGCCCAGTTCTTAACAAGAGTCTCTAGTGCTCCCTTGGTCGCGGCGTATGCAAGGATCGAAGGGTTGTCCAAACCGGGCTTGCCAACTACGGCGCGAGCCCCGATCGAAGAGATCACAATGATGTTCGAGCCTTCACCGAGCAGAGGGAGGAGTTGCTGCACTAGAAAAAACGGACCTCGGACGTTCGTTGCAAATAGACTATCAAAGTCCTCCACAGTATGATCTTTAATGGTAGCAGCCTTGCTGATTCCGGCGTTGGACACGAGCACATCCAATCGCTCGCCGACGAGCGAGCGAACTTCCTTGGCCAGTAAGGTTGCTCCGTCTGGAGTTCTCAAGTCCGCCCTGATCGCATCCGCCCGTCCCCCTTTTGAGCGGATGCCGGCGACTAACGATTCCGCATCCTGCGTGGAACGGCCGTAGTGAACCAGAACATGCGCCCCGGCCTCCGCGAGCGCGGATGCAGTGGCGCGACCGATTCCGCGAGAGGCTCCCGTAACAAGCGCCGTTTTGTTAGTAAGACTAGCCATAATTGTACCTCCTTGGGTTAGCTCAGTAGTGGTTCGGTGTGTCTCCGCGCCCTTGTCGGAGAAGCTTCATCCGGGAAAGAACGCTGCATCGCCGGATAATCGATGTATCCTTCCGGGCCCGACGCATAAACCGTCGGCCAACTCACTTCGTTGAGGGTCGCGCCAATTAGAAAACGCTCCGGCAGATCAGGGTTGGCTATGTACGGTCGACCAAACGCAATGGAGTCAGCTAATCCTGTTTTGATTAGGCGGTTCCCACGCTCCTGGGTCATTTCGACATTTGCGATCAGGTGTCCGCGATAGAGCGGCCGAAAATGTTGGAACATGCCGTCGCCCGCCAGGTGTTCCAGGGGACCTCCGGTGAAGTCGGTAGTGGCGCCCATCATCAGCAGGTGCGCGAGATCGTAGTCGTTCAGCTTCTTTATAACGTACTCCATATCGGGAAGCGTATCGGCGTTAGCGACGAAGGCCCCCGATACGTTCATCGGCCCGATCTTGATCCCGACTCGGCCCGGCTCCACAAATTCGAGCACAGTCTCAGTGATTTCGAAGAGGAAGCGGGCGCGGTTCACGGTGGAGCCTCCATACTCGTCTGTGCGAAGGTTCGTAGCGCTGTTCAGGAATTGCGCGATGAGATACAGGTAATTGGCCTGGATCTGCACGCCGTCGAATCCAGCTTCCATGGCATTTTTTGCCGCGGTTCCAAAATCAGCCACCGTCTGGCGAATTTCATCTCGGCTCATTGGGCGAGGTGCAACGGTGGGTTTCTTTCCGGAGGGAGTAACACTCTCTTGCTCCGGATTTACATCAGATGCGGACATTGGTAAGGCCCCATCGAAGAAGTCCGGATGCGACATCGCGCCAGTGTGCCAGAGCTGTGCGTACATCAGGCCACCCTTCTTGTGGACGGCATCAGTAACCCGGCGCCAGCCGCGAACCTGCTCAGCGCTCCATAAGCCAGGCGTATCAGCCCAACCGTAACCATCGGGGCTGATCTCCGTACATTCGCCGATAATGAGACCAGCAGAGGCACGCTGCGCGTAATATTCGGCATGAAGTTGGGTTGGCGCATGCTTGGGGTTCGAGGCACGCATGCGAGTAAGCGGCGCCATGACGATCCTGTTCCGCAATTCCAATTTGCCCATGCGAACAGGAGTAAGAAGCGGCTGCTGCGAGCAAATAATATTCAAGGTTTCCCCCCAAACTTGTCCCCAAACATGGGCGGACCACTCTTTGATTGTCCTATGATTTCCTCATCAGGGTAGCTTGTCGAAAAAGAGATAAAGGGCGGCAATCCGGCCGTCCCGGGCAATGATGAAATCAGTCCCGGCGTAAGCTGGCGCCACACCAGGGCCGCCCGATACCCATTGGATCCGCCCGCAATTCCCCAATTCCTCAGGCTCGGCAATTGGCTGATATCGAAAGTCCGGGTGAGTAGCCTTGATCGCGCCTGCGACGCGATCGATCTCGTCGCGGCCACGGTGGACGCCCTTGGGTTCGTAGAACACGCAATCTTCGGTGAATATCTCGTCGATGGCCGCGCGCCGACGCGCGGGGTCGTTTTCACCAAAGACGTCGTGAAGATTGCGGGTCAGCAAGGTCGATATGTTGTAGGACATGGCGCTAGTTTGGCTGATTGAAATCCAATAGAACTTTGCCACCACGCTGGGAGTGTTCGATTGCTTCTTTGATTTGGGATGGTTTGTATGTTGTGGTGACTGGTAAAGTTAATTTGCCGGAAGCGACTACTTT
>DATHJP010000722.1:0-2472 GCA_035489695.1 Terriglobales bacterium | reverse complement strand
GCAGCGAGAACTTGGTCCTCACGGGCATGGGCTAGAGACGATTACTACGGCTTCTCAGGCTGCCTAGGTGGCCTGGGGACCTGGTTCAGTGGGCGGGGGCCGCCGCCCAGCCCGGAGGTTGACGCCCGGTGTCTATCCCTTTAGGCTGCTTGGGTACTTAAGTAAGGGCGGAAAAACTCAGTCGGCAACCCTAAGAGCGCCAATGTGTTGGTTCCGGGAACAGGTACTGTTGGGCTGGCGCAGGCACCGCAATTAGTACAACGAAAAGATACTTAAGCCGCATCTGACCTAGTGCGGCCGGAAAAGGCGACTTGACGGACGCGAGAAAACCACAGGGCGACAGGCTTTCTGAATCAGAGGCAATTGAGCGGGCAAAGCAGGGTGACGCCGAAGCCTTTCAACTGCTGTACGACCTGCATAAGCGTCGCGTGTATTCGTTATGCCTGCGGATGACTGCCAATACGGCGGAAGCCGAAGACCTGACACAGGAAGCGTTTCTGCAGTTGTTTCGCAAGATTGGTACTTTTCGCGGCGAGTCGGCTTTTTCGACTTGGCTGCACCGCATGGCAGTCAACGTAGTTCTGATGCGGTTACGCAAGAAAAGTCTTCCGGTCGTCCCGCTCGAAGAGACGATTGAGACCGAAGACGAGGCGCCCAAGAAAGAATTGGGAGCGCCGGACGCGAAACTGGCCGGGTCCATCGATCGCCTGGAGTTACAGCGTGCGATCGAGGCTCTGCCGCCGGGGTACCGTTCGATTTTCGTATTGCACGATGTGGAAGGGTACGAGCATAACGAAATTGCCGGGATGGTGGGATGTTCAATCGGCAACAGCAAGTCACAGTTGCACAAAGCGCGCATGAAGTTGCGTGAGCTTCTCAAGACGAGCAGAACTGGCAGGACTGAAAGAGCCAGCAAGCCGTGAGGGGCCCGCGGGGAAAATGGGGAGAGGAAGTATGACTTGCATAGAGTTTCAAGAAGTTCTACCAGACATCATGGAAGGCCAGCGCAATGCCGAGCATGCAGCGCATTTACAGTCTTGCTCCGTGTGTTCCGGTTTGGTTTCCGATCTGAATCTCATTTCCAGGCAGGCACGGCTTCTGCAAGCCTCCGAAGAACCGAGTCCGCGGGTATGGAATCAGATTGAGATCGCTTTGCGGCAGGAGGGGCTGATTCGTCAGCCTGCACGGGACCGCTCTGTAGTCGCGTTTCCTCGGCGCTGGAGCCCGGCTTGGCTGCTACCAGTAGCGGCGATTCTGGTAATTGCTTGCGGAATAGTAGTGTATAAAGGCGGGCCATCACAGCAGCAGGTCGCCGACAAAGCGGTGGCGACGGGTGTGAGCGCGCCCGGCAACGGCGATGATCAGCAGCTACTGGAAGTAGTGGGAGCGCGGACGCCTGCGGTGCGAGCGTCGTACGCAGCCAATTTGCAGAATGTAAATGCCTACATCCGGGATGCCGAGCAAACCGTGCAGAGTGACCCGAACGATGAAGAAGCTCAGCACTCGCTGATGGCGGCGTACGAGCAGAAGGCGATGGTTTACGAAATGGCTTTGGATCGTTCTCTGCCGTAACGAAATATCTAGGTGTAAGTGGGGCTTGGGGGGAGAGTCAGAATGGATCGCAGACAGCGCGCTGCAAAACTGGCCGCTTTAATGCTGATAGCAGGCGTGGCCGCCATTGCCGCGAGCGAGACCCGCAAGGAATACCGTTTCACGGTTGGTCCCCAGGCCAGCGTTTCCATCAACAACCAGTACGGTCCTATCTCGGTGAAACCGGGCGCGGGCAATGTAGTCGTGGTGAGAGTACTCCTCCGTTCGGACAAGGTAGAAGTTGATCGGAACCAGAGCGGCAACCGTGTGGATATTCTTTCTCACATTTTTCCTGGCGCAACTCCAGAAACAGCAAAAGTGGATTACGAAGTTCAAGTGCCCTCTGATGCCAGCGTCACTCTGCGTTCCACAACCGGTCCGCTGGGCGCAGAAAAGCTGCAGGGCGATGTGAGTGTAGAAGGCGCCACTGCCATAGTTGATGTGCGCGACATAAGCAACGCGCATGTACACGTCAAGACGCTGAACGGCCCGGTGACTCTCACCCACATTCAAGATGGGCATGTGGAGATCACTTCGGTCAGCGGAGACGTGGTATTGAACGACGTAAGCGGGCCATTGGTCCAGGTCAATTCCACTAGCGGCAAGATCCGCTACGACGGAGACTTTGGCGGGGGCGGCGAGTACTCCTTGACCAGTCATACCGGAGACATCGATGCCACCGCACCTACCTACGCCTCGATCGATGTGACGGCGCGCTCAGTCAGAGGACAAGTGGAAAATGATTTTCCGCTCTTGCCCAAGAGCCATATTTCCTTCCCCATCGACAAAGCACGTTCCCTGGTTGGTACTGCCGGGAAGGCTGCATCTTCGGTTAAGTTGCTTTCCTTCAGTGGTAAAATCCACCTCAAGAAACGCTGAAAC
>DATHJP010000721.1:0-3214 GCA_035489695.1 Terriglobales bacterium | reverse complement strand
CAGGCGCACGGCTTCGGAAACGAATCCCAGATCGGCGGCGCGATCGGTGCGGAGGCGGGCTACGTCGTCTTTCTCGCGCAGCGGTTTCTCGATGACTGGGCCTTCTCCGGCTGAGAAATGGAAGGGCAAGCCCATGACTTCCAAGGGAAGAAGCAGGTCGGCGAAGATGATGGCGGCGTCTACACCCAGCTCCTCGGCCGCGGTGATGGTGACTTCCGCGGCGAGTTTCGGCTGCTTGCAGATTTCGATCAGCGAATATTGTTTACGAATGGCCCGATACTGCGGCATGTAACGTCCGGCCTGGCGCATGAACCATACGGGCGTCCGGTCAACTGGCTGCGCCTTGCAAGCTCGCACGAAGCGGGATTCAGGGGCGGACACGGTTTAACTTTAGCATCTCGCGGGCGGAAGGCAGCAGTCAGCAGTCAGCACTCAGCATTCAGCCATGACGGGGCAGTGAAGGGCTCAGTTCAGTGAGGGCAAACGATTGTGGACGGGCTGAATGCTGACTGCTGACGGCTGAGTGCTTTTCAGGAAACGGGTTCGATCTTCTGCACCCGGATCACGTTGCTGTTTGGATCCAGAACACCGGAGACTGTGACCCTCTTGCCTTCATATTCTTTGGCTTTGTCCTGATCGTCGAGCTTGTAAGAGCTGGTGTCGGAGACCTTCAACACATAGGTATCGCCTTCCTTGCTGATCGTGCCGGTAAAGCTTTGCGCCGACGGTTGGGCCTGGGCGGGAGCTTGAGCTTGCGAATTCCCCGGTTGCGGCTGTGCAGGCGTTTGGGTTTCCGGCTTGGGGTCGGGGCTAGGCGTCTGGCGGCCTGAAGGCTGAGGGGCCGGCTCAGGGGCCTGCGTTTCCGTCCATACGATCAGGTACGAACCAGGTTTCTGAGCTCGGGGACCGCGTCTGGCGGTATTCGTCGTGTCCTGCTGGGCGAATCCGGCGGCGAACACAAACAACAAGAATAACGGGAGAATAAGGGGGGTCAACTCGCGTTTCATCGAAGTATCTCCGGGAGAAGGCGTCAGTGACTACTGTGCAAGCCAGCGACCAGTCGTAACTGCTTTAATCTCCCACTCAACCGCTAAAACTTGGTGAACAGAGGATGAAATTCTGCCTGTACAGAGGAAATTTCGCACTACAGGAAACCCTGTAGGGTACCTAGATTCTTAGCCGAGAATTATCGTGCCCTTGTGAGTACCCGGCATCAAGAGAGTACCTTTAGACTTGCCAAGGATACGCCTATCATTTCCGGAGTTCCTGAGACCAATGGGGGAGGTACTTCAGATGGCAGCGAGTCAGGTGGTTCTTTACTTCGACAAGCAGGAAGACGCTCTGCTTTTCACCCTGGCTGCCAGTTCTGTGATTTCCTCCGAGGCACCGGTCCGGGCCAAGGAAGCTTTGGTCAAAATTGCGGATGAGATCCGCAAAGCCAGCCGGATCCGGACTCACGGCATGCTGAATCCTTCCGAACCCGCAAGCAAAGAGCCGGCCAGCAAAGAAAAAGAGAAACGCGTGAAGTCCCCGGAGAAGGAACAGCGCGTCTGATCTTCGTCTGACCTCGTCCCCCCTTTGAAACAGAGCTGTTCCGCAATATCAATCCTCGCCACTGCTGCCTTTGAGCCTTTCTGCGATGCCCTGCTGATTTGTTATCCTTCCTTCTCTTGACAGATGGATTGGAGGGTTCCGCCATGCGTGCAAAACTGCTATTGCTGATTCCGACCTTGGGGCTGGCAGTCAATCTATTGGCGCAACAGCCCGCAGCAAATCACTTTGATGGCAAAACCTGGTGGAATCACGTTAAGGTTTTGGCAGATGACAAAATGGAAGGCCGCGAGACTGGCAGCGAGGGCCTGCTCAAGGCGCAAGAATACGTAGTTCAGCAGTTGACGAAAGCTGGAGTTGAGCCTGCGGGCACAAACGGCTACTACCAGCCGGTAAAGTTCATTTCCCGGCAAATCATCGAAAAGGATTCGACCGCTGCGCTCGTCCGGAATGGCGCGGAGGAACCACTTACCCTCGGTGAAGACGCTTACTTCAGCACCCGCGTCGATCTCAGCCCTGACGAAGTGAAGGCCCCACTGGTCTTTGTAGGATATGGGTTGAAAATCCCGGAGAAGAACTATGACGACTTTGCTGGACTTGATCTGAAGGGGAAGATTGCGGTCCTGCTGAGCGGCTCTCCGTCAGACGTTCCCGCGGCTCTGGCCTCGCACTACCAATCCGGGGGAGAGCGCTGGAAAGCCTTGCAGCAGGCGGGAGCAATTGGAATCATTAGCATCCCGAATCCGGCGTCGATGGACATTCCGTGGAGCCGCATGTCGCTGAACCGGGCTCATCCCCAAATGGAGCTGGCGGATTCAGAATTCCACGAAACCGCTGGAGAGAAGATTGCACTCACGTTTAATCCTGCAAAAGCTGAGAAGTTGTTTGCCGGCTCCGGCCACAGCTTCCAGGACATCGCCGAGTTGGGCAAAGACCGCAAACCGCTGCCGCACTTCCCACTGGTCGTAGCGCTCAAAGCTCGAGCTCATGTGCAGACGATAGAGGTTAACTCCGCCAACCTAGTTGCGAAGCTGCAAGGGAACGATCCCCAACTGAAGAACGAATACGTTGTTTTGTCCGCGCACATCGACCACATCGGCATCGGTGAGCCAATCAATGGGGACCGTATTTACAACGGCGCCATGGATGACGGTTCTGGCAGCGCATTGCTGCTCGATATGGCAGCGTCTTTCAAGGATCATCCCGAGAAAATCCGGCGCTCCATTTTGTTTGTGTTTGTCACCGCCGAAGAAAAGGGATTGCTGGGGTCAAAGTATTTCGCGGCTCATCCTACCGTTGACGCGAAGTCAATCATTGCGGACATCAATGTCGATATGTTTTTGCCCATTGTTCCTCTCAAGGTTCTGAGAGTGCAGGGATTGACTGACTCGGACCTCGGCGACCGGGCCCGTGAAGTTGCCCAGGCCCATGGAGTTCGGGTGCAGCCTGATCCCGAGCCGTTGCGGAATTTGTTTATCCGCAGCGATCAATACAACTTCGTCCGTCACGGAATTCCAGCGTTGATCATGGATGTTGGCTTCGATCCCGGATCGCCGGAGCAGAAGATATTTAAAGACTGGCTGACCAATCGCTACCACGCCCCGTCTGATGACATCGATCAACCCGTGGACCTATCGGCCGCGGCGCTCTACGAGGAAATCGT
>DATHJP010000720.1:0-12033 GCA_035489695.1 Terriglobales bacterium | reverse complement strand
GGCGGCGTGCAAGGTCATCAGAGTAATTTGTGCGCGTTCGTCGTAAGCGTCGGCGTCGCTGACCAGCGCGGCATGGTCGAGAAACTGATCCAGCGTTTCGCCACGATCTCGTGAATCCATGGCGGCGTTCACCAGTTCGCGGAGGTTTTCAATGCGTGAGTAAGCCTCCGGAGTGTCTTCGTCTTCCAGTTGCTTGATGTAGCCGGTGCGATCGATAAGAAATTTCAGGAGCTCGGCTGTACTGGCTACGGGTAAGCCCTCCGCAGCAGCCTCTTCTGGTTTCGGGGAAAGCGGCTCGGAGTTGCTTTCGAAAATTGTGGGATCGAAAGCAATTTGATCATCTATTGCGATGGCTGCTGGAGCTTCTGCAGATTCTGGTTCGCGTGCAGTCTGCTCCAGCCGCTCCACGTATGTTCCGGCCAGTATGGCGCGGGCATCTTCAATCAGATCGTGGAATCCTTTCAGCGCCAACAAGGCCCGCTGCGGAAGAAGCTGCCGCCGGATGCTCTCACCGATTGCACCCCATAAAGATAAGCCGGTCTCGAGCGCCACACGCTCCACGGTTTCAATGGTGGTCTTGCCAATTCCGCGCACGGGAGTGTTGATCACGCGCAGCAGGGAGATCGAGTCATCCGGATTGTGGATGACTTTCAGGTAGGAAATCATGTCCTTGATCTCGGCCCGCTCGTAGAACGAGAAGCCGCCCACGACGTGATACTTCAACTGGTAGCGGCGCATGCTCTCTTCAAACAAACGCGACTGGGAATTGGTGCGATAAAGCACCGCTGCGCGCGGATTCTCGCCCTGATCACCTGCTTCGCGCAGGTATTTGGCTATGTAATCGGCGACGAAGAGAGCTTCATTCTCGCCATCGGGCGCTTCGTAGTATCCAATCTTTGTGCCGCCTTGCCGTGAAGTCCACAGGTTCTTGCCTTTGCGTTTAATGTTGTTTGCTACTACGGCCGAGGCAGCCTGCAGAATGTTTTGTGTGGAGCGGTAGTTCTGTTCCAGGCGGATGATTTTTGCTTCCGGGAAATCTTTCTCGAATTCCAGAATGTTGCGGATGTCCGCGCCTCGCCAGGAGTAAATCGATTGGTCCTCATCACCGACCGCGCAGACGTTGTGGTGTGTCCCGGCAAGCACCCGCATGAGTTCATACTGCGGACGATTTGTATCCTGGTATTCATCCACTAGAACGTACTGAAAACGCCGGTTGTAATATTCGCGGACCGTGGGCACCGCCTTCAGCAAACGTACGGCTTCGAGCAGCAGGTCGTCGAAATCCAGGGCATTGGCTTTGCGCAGCTCTTTGCGGTACTCCTCGTAAATCTGTGCCACACGCTCGGTCTTGGGATCGGCCGACTGCAGATAGACTTCCTGAGGATCGAGCATGTGATTCTTCGCCCAGGAAATATGGGCCAGCACGGAACGTGGCGTGACCTGCTTATCGTCGATCCCTAACCGCCGCATGACCGATTTCACAAGTTGCTGCTGGTCGGCCTCGTCATAGATGACGAAGCTTTTTGTGAGACCGATGGGCGGAGTGCCGGGCACAGTGGAAGGAATGCGCAGGGCCTCAATGTCCCGCCGCAACACCCGCACGCAAAAAGAATGAAACGTAGAGATGACGGGCTTGGCCACGGACAGGCCGCCGACGATCTTGTCCACCCGCTCGACCATTTCGGAGGCGGCCTTGTTGGTGAAAGTAACCGCCAGGATAGACTCCGGCATCGCGCCCAGGTTTTCGATTAGATGAGCGATGCGGTAGGTGATGACACGCGTCTTCCCGCTACCGGCACCTGCGAGGATGAGCAGCGGACCCTCGCTGGTTTCGACAGCTTCACGTTGTTGCGGATTGAGTTGGGAGAGAAAAGACAAGAAAAAAATAGCTCCAGACTAGTTGGATTCTACAGGATAGTGCAGAACCGAATCGCGACAGCCGATGCGGACCGTGCATTCAAGCCGTATCACACCGCCGCAGAATTAGGTAACATCGTCTCCGCCAGCACCGGAGGCTTCATGAAGGTTCTTGCCGTACTCGCCTGGTTCCTTCTTTTGGGTTCGCTCTGTGCCCAAACTCAAGGCCAAGCCCAACAGCCCAGTGAGCAACCTGTTCAGCAGAAGAGTGCTCCCGAAGCGCCCGCGGCCAGGCAGCCAAAGATTGATCCTGGAAAGGAGGCTGACATTCGGCGACTGCTGGATCTAACAGGCGCCGGTGCGCTCGCCACTCAAACGATGGATGGAATGGAAAAGAACATTAGGCCATTGATGACCGGCGCTTTCCCACCCGGAGAGTATCGCGAGAAGCTGATCGATCTCTTTTTTGCGAAATTCCATTCCAAACGCGACCCACAACAGCTCCTGGAATTGGCAATTCCGCTTTATGACAAGTACTATTCCGCAGAGGATATCAAAGCACTAATTCAATTCTATGCGACCCCAGTCGGACAGAAGGCGCTCACTGTACTTCCCAAGTTGATGCACGAGCTACAAGAAGAAGGTCGAAAATGGGGTGAGGGGCTTGGGCGTGAGTCGATGCTTGAAGTTTTTTCAGAGCACCCAGAGCTTGAAAAGGCTCTCGAAGATGCAAAAAAGAACGCGCAATCCCGGTGATAGTGTCTACAAGCTACCCAGCCTTGGCGGCCCGCGCCGCCTTGCATCCCTCGCACGGGCAGACATCCCGTAGAAACTGCCAGGAATAAATTCCCAACTCGTGGCCATCATTCCAGTGGAACTTGATGGCATACTTGCCTACCCCTTCGGCTGAAGTTGCTTTCGCTGCCGCCTTGAACATAGGCAACTCCCCAGCGGCACCTTTCGGCGGCTCTCCGGGTTGGCGATCGCTTTTGGATCTCTCGTCGTCGCAAAGAGCGCAGGGACAGGCATCGCGCAAAAAAGGAAATGAGTAATGGGAACGATGTCCGTCCTTCCACTCGATGTCCACTCCCGTCCCGGCGGTCAGATTCACTTTGACCGATCTTGGGTCCGCCGATGGCGCCATGAATTCAGTATCGCACAGGGGACATGGGCACTTTCCCTTGTGTGCGGCTGCAGAGGGTAACTTGACCGCAATCTAAAGGTGCTTATACTGAAATTGTCGCAGGGTGCTGTAGGTACCCAGATATCGGCCTCGAGAAATCGGGGCCGTTTTGTTTGTGTCCTCTCGCTGCTTGGCCAAAGCCTTAAAATCCGGTAAAATCTATAGGTTACCCATCAAGTTCTGAGCTTATCTGGAGAAGTGATGGCACAAGTATGTGATGTATGCGGCAAGGGGCCGCAATTCGGGAATAACATCAGTCACGCCCACAATGTCAGCAGGCGGAGATGGAACGTTAATCTGCGTCCTATTCGCGCCAAGGTGAAGGGCGCCACCAAACGTATCCGCGTCTGCACTTCTTGCTTGCGCAGCGGAAAAGTCGCTAAAGCTTAAAATCGTTAACCACGAAGGGCACGAAGGTACACGAAGAAGGATTGCCACTGATTGAGATTTCCTTCGCGTAACTTCGTTTTCTTCGTGTTAAAGCCTTTACTGCACTCCGAGCAATTCCACGTCAAAGATGAGAGTCGCGTTCGGCGGGATCACGCCTGGGTAGCCTTTCTCGCCATAGGCAAGCGGAGCAGGAATTTTTAGCTGTCGCTTGCCACCAACTTTCATTCCGGCTACACCTTCATCCCATCCCTTGATGACCTCGCCCGCGCCCAGGGTGAAGGAAAATGGCCGTCCGGAATCGACCGAACTATCGAACTTCTTGCCGGTGGTGAGCCATCCTGTGTAATGGACTTTTACCGTCTGTCCTTTTTCGGCGGTTGGTCCTGTGCCCAGCTTTATGTCCCAGTACTCGAGGCCCGATGGAGTCTTCGTCGAATCTCCAGTGACTTTTGTCGGTGCGGTGGTATTCGGACGCGCCGGGGACGCTTTCTTTCTGGTACTGCCCTGCGCCAGGGCAAAAGTGGCAACCAGTGCGAGGGCTATCAACAGCGTGCTCTTGGGCATGGATAATCTCCAGATTTCCGCTTGCTAAGTTCAATTCCAAGCAAGCGGTTTTTGAATTTGAAATCGGCAATGGAACCGGATGTCGCAACTTTCCCAACCAGGATTTCTAAGCCAACGCGATCACATCAATTTCCACCAGAACATCTCTGGGCAATCGGGCGACTTCCACCGTGGATCGGGCCGGGGGCGCTGCGCCGAAATGACGGCCGTAGATTTCGTTCATGGCGGCGAAGTCACTCATATTCTTCAAAAAAACACCGCAGCGTACAACTTTCTCCAAGCCGCTCCCAGCCGCTTTTAAGATGGCTGACAGGTTCTTCAACACGCGTTCGGTCTGCGCCCCCACGTCCCCGCTGATAACTTGTTGGGTCGATGGATCAATCGCCACCTGGCCGGAGACAAAGACAAATCCGTTAGCGCGAATCGCTTGAGAATACGGGCCAATCGCCTGTGGAGCGTCTTTAGTCGCTATCACGTCGCGCATGAATTCTCCAAAACCAGTGGCTAGTGGTTAGCGGCTAGTGGTCAGAATTAATGCAGATTAACACCGCTGGAGTCAAATTGCAGTTGGCTTTTCTACAAGGGACTCCTGCGAAAGATAACTTCAGTAGTCAGTTCTCGGTTCTCAGTTCCTGGTTGGTCTTACTGGCCACTAATCACTAGCCACTGCTCTTAGATTTTCTGCAGTCTTTGCACGTCGTGCACGCCGGGAATCTTGCGTACCCCATTAATAATGTTTTCCAGATGCTTCAGGTCTGCGATATCCAGGATGATATCAATATTGGCCTCTCCATTGGAGGTTCGGGCTTCAATATTGCGGATATTCGTCTTGGTATCGCTGATTACGGCGGTGATCTGTTTCAGCATTCCGAAGCGGTCATCGCAAAATACCGTCAACTTTACCGGATAAGCGCTGGGGGCGCCTTCCTCGCGCGCCCATTCCACATCAATCTTCCGCTCCGGCTCATACATCAAATTGACGACGTTGGGACACGTGGCTGCGTGCACGGCAACGCCTTTACCTCGAGTGACGTAACCAACAACGGTTTCTCCGCGTATCGGGTTGCAACATCGAGCGCGATATACCAGCAGGTCGCCGTGTCCCTTAACCCGGATGGCGTTGTTATTGTCGCCACCAAAGACTCGCCGGACCACGCTGGCGATTCCACCGGATTTCTCGGCATCTTCCTCAGTAACCGGACCAACTCCTGCCGGGGCCAGGCGTGCCAGTACCTGCCGCGCCGAGTACTTGCCGTAGCCGATGCCGGCCATCAAATCGTCCGGTCGTCCCAAACCGTAGTCGGCCGCAATCTTCTGTAACTCTTCGTCCTTGATCTCTTTCAGCGCGACGCGATATTTGCGGGCTTCTTTTTCAATCAGCTTGCGACCGATTTCAATGGCACGCTCACGCTGATGCAGATTCAGCCAGTGCTTGATTTTATTGCGCGCGCGCGAAGACTTTGCCACTGACAACCAGTCCCGGCTCGGTTTGTGGCCAGGCTGAGTAAGGATTTCCACGATGTCGCCGCTATGAAGCTTGTAGCGCAGCGGAATCATGCGTCCGTTTACCTTGGCGCCCACGCAACTGTGACCTACTTCGGTATGAACCGAGTAGGCGAAGTCGATGGGTGTTGAATCTCGTGGAAGAACTACCACTTTGCCCTTGGGAGTGAAGGTGTAAACCTCTTCCGGATAAAGATCGATTTTCAGGGTAGAAAGAAACTCGGTGGGATCGGAGACATCACGTTGCCATTCCACTACTTGCCGCAGCCAGGCTAGCCGCTGCTCGTCTTGGGCTGAGACTGGGCCGTCCTTGTACTTCCAATGCGCCGCAATGCCCTCTTCCGCCATCTTGTGCATCTCCTCGGTGCGGATCTGCACTTCAAAGGGCGTGCCCTCTTCCGTGATCACGGAGGTGTGAAGCGACTGGTAAAAATTCGGACGGGGCATAGCGATGAAATCTTTAATGCGCCCTGGCACCGGACGCCACAGATTGTGAATGATTCCCAGCACGGCATAACAATCTTGCACCGACTGTGTAATGACACGCATGGCGAAGAGGTCGTAAACCTGTTCGACCGCAATACGTTGCCGCTGCAGCTTTTTGTGAATGCTGTACAGGCGCTTGATGCGGCTTTCTACCTTCGCCGTAATGCCTGCCTCTTTCAGCTTGTCCCGGAATATCCCTTCTACACGGGCCAGAAAAGCCTCGCCTGCCTTGCGTTTCGCCTCGACCATCTCATGGACTTGCTGGTAGCCGATGGCATCCACGTGTCGGAAACCAAGATCCTCCAGTTCGCCGCGGATTTTGCCCATTCCGAGGCGGTGCGCGATGGGAGCGTAGATATCCAACGTCTCCTGGGCGATCTTCTGGCGACGATCTTCGGGAAGGTGCTCGAGCGTCCGCATGTTATGCAAGCGGTCGGCCAGCTTAATGAGGACCACACGGATGTCGTCCACCATAGCCAGCATCATTTTGCGCAGGTTCTCGGCTTGCTGTTCTTCGCGCGAGTGGAAATCAATCTGGCTTATTTTGGTGACGCCCTCCACAATGTGCGCTACCTGCTCGCCAAATTCTTTGCGGATATCGACTACAGTCACGGACGTGTCTTCCACTGAATCGTGCAAAAGGCCAGCGGCAACCGACACAGGGTCCATTTTCATTTCAGCCAGAACCAACGCAACTTCGAGGGGATGGACCAGGTAGGGTTCGCCGGAAGCGCGGCTCTGTCCGGCATGATGCTTTTGAGAAAATTCGTAGGCTTTGCGCACCAACTCCAGATCTTCGGTGGGCCGATTGGCCTTCATCCGGCGCAACAGTTCACGGAACTTGGTCACCGTGAGCACGTTGGTCGCGATCTGTTGGCGCAGTGTCGCCATGACAGATTATAGCGTGAGGGAAAAATCAGGCGAAATCCGCCAGCAGTCTCCGGCGCGCTGCTGACGATCAGCATTCTGCTACATTTATCCGGCATGGCTGCCGCAAATTCTTCACGCATTCTTGTCAGTGGAGTCTCCGGGCCGATTGGGGAAGCTCTGCTGCCTTCGTTGAAGGCTCGCGGGTACGCCATCACGCGGCTGGTTCGCAAACAACCCTCAGGCGAGGGGCACGTTTTCTGGAATCCAGCACAACCGCTTTCACCGCAATCAGTTTCGGGCTTCGACGCGGTGATTCACCTGGCCGGAGAGACCATTGTTGGCCGCTGGACGAAGGCGAAAAAGGCTCGAATTCGTAACAGCCGCGCCCTGGGCACTCGTCATCTCGCCGAGGCGCTTGCTAAAGCGCCGCAACCTCCGCGAGTGTTGATTTCAGCTTCCGCCATCGGATACTACGGCGATCGAGGCGAGGAGATTCTGCACGAAGACAGTTCGTCCGGCACCGGCTTCCTTCCTGAAGTGTGCCGCGAGTGGGAAGCTGCTTCACAAGCTGCTGCCGACGCCGGGATTCGCACTGTCCAGACGCGATTTGGACTGGTTTTGAGCCCAGATGGAGGCGCCTTGCAAAAAATGCTTCCGCCTTTTCGCATGGGCGTAGGCGGGAGAATAGGGAGTGGCCGGCAGTGGTGGAGTTGGATCGACGTGAAGGATCTGGTTGGCGCGATTCATCACGCTCTGAGAAGCGACGTGCTGCGCGGTCCGGTGAATGTGGTCGCTCCTAAATCAGTAAGAAATGCGGAGTTCTCCAAGATTCTGGCAACCGTACTGTCGCGCCCGTCGATTTTTCCCATGCCCGCATTCGCTGCGCGCCTGGCCTTGGGCCAAATGGCTGACGAACTTCTACTCGCGAGTCAACATGTGGAGCCGGCAAAACTTGTTGCCACCGGCTATCCCTTCCATTACCCAGATTTAAAACCCGCGCTGGAGGCCATTTTGAAGTAGAGATCCGCCAAGGGCAGTTAGCCCTGTCAGCCTCAGGAGGTTTCAGTTGATTCCACAAATAGTTGAACAAGCGGGATTTACGGTGGTCGGAATCGCAATTCGCACCAGTAACGCAAACGAGATGTCCGGGAAGGGTGTCATTCCACAACAATGGGATCGCTTCATGAATGAAAGACTGTTGGGCAAGATTCCCAACAAAGTTGATTCGAACATTCTGGCGGTTTACACCGATTATGAGAACGACGCAAATGGCGGGTACACCTTTATGTTAGGCGCGAGGGTAAGCTCGACAGACAGTGTTCCTCCTGGCATGGTGGCGAAGAAAATTCCCGCCGCGCGATATGCTATGTTTATTTCAGAGACGGGATTCGTCGGGAAAGTGGTTCCTGAGACTTGGAGCCGGATCTGGGCAGTACCCAAAGCCGAGCCCGGTGGGAACAGGACCTACAAAGCCGATTTTGAAGTCTATGATCAACGAGCGGCGAACCCACAGAATGCCGAGGTGAATATATACGTCGGGATTGAGTAACCGTGCGGGTCTTGCACACTATTTCTTGGGCGCCATGTAAGTGCGGGTAATTCGATCGTGCCAGCAGAGCTGATCTTCATCGAGGAAGCACCAGGCATACCCCAACCCGACCGAGACTCCCGACAACACCGACGCCAATACCCGCCAACGCCGGATATTTCTCGGCACCGGAGCGCCATCAAAGCGGCTCAACTCAAGCTTTGCCAACTTCAGGCCAGGGGTTGAACCCGCATGCACCAGAAGCAAGTATTGATAACCCATCCAGAACAAGCTCAGCAGGACAGCCGAGATTCCGGCCGCCTGGGCCAGCGGCGGCACTGCGGGAGTGACTTTGAAGAAAATGTAAGCAAAGGCAGTGAAAGCTACGATTACAAGCGCTGCATCGGTCGCGACGGCCACCACGCGACGTGTCATCGAAGCCGGCTGCAACGGTACCTCGAAGCCTAGGCGTCTCTCTTCTGCCAACTCCACTGCCGACTCCAGCAGAATGCCGCCTAGTGCGGGGGGCGGAGGAACCAAGTCGGGTGCCTCGAGAATTCGAGGACGGTCAAACACCGGCTCAGCCAGTTCGTCGAACAGTTGCTGATTTATCGCCGATGGGCGGGGGAACTCAATGATCTTGGCACTGGACTCCGCCGGCGTGAGCGCGGGAGCCGGGTAAGCAATGGGCGCCGCGGTAGCCAGAACTGAATCGGGACACGTGGAACTCTCCAGGGCCACGGACTGCCGTCGTGCCAAGGCAACCGCGGGGCTGTCCGCCGGTCCGAACTTCAATCGCATAGAAGGATAACGTGGACCTCGGGGACGCCGGCGCGCTCGGTAATTATCAAGCCTTGCCGCCACTTCGTCCCGCCAGGATGAAGATCCGTCAGGTCCCAGAAACTCGGGCTGGATTGGCGCAGAGGCGATCTCTGGCGCGGCCTCGGCGGTTGCGGGGGCTTCGCGACCTGACGCATCGATCTCCTGCTCGGACTCGCGATTGAAGCTGTGGGGCGGGCCCTGAGCTTCACTCGTGATCGCGTCTTCTGGTTTCACCACAAAGTGTGGGCGTGGCGAGGGCCCATCAAGACTGCCAGAAAACTCCTGTTCGCTGGCGTCATAAGCTTCCGGATCAATCAGCAGCGACCGGCGCTGTTCCGTGTCCGTTTCACCGGGTTCTAATCTTGAGCTCATGGAGAGACCTGCGAAATCCTGACCATTTTCCCCTTCGGCCCGCGCCGAACGTCCCGGATACTCCAGTGTGACGATTCACGCGGAGTCTGTGCGCTTCCGATGAACTCCCGCACTCGATTCCTTATCATGACGGCGTTGGTTTGTCATCAGCTAGTCGCGTCTTGGTTAGTTACCAGCCAGTTGCTTTCTCGGACCTTAATTTCCTGAGCGATTGTTTTAACCTCACATCCGGTCCTGTCGTAGGATAGCTGCATGCCGAACGGTGCCAATCTCGGCTCGAAGCGCGACACACTCAGTTCCCGGCTGCGTGGCCTTGGGCGCACGCTGGTGGCTTACTCCGGTGGAGTGGATTCCGCATTCCTCGCCTGGGCTGCCCATCAGGTTTTGGGCAACGATATGCTGGCGGTTATCGCCGATTCTGCCAGCCTGGCACGAAGCCAGTTGGCGGACGCCATTGCTTTCGCCCGCGAACAGGGAATCCCGCTTGAAGTCATCGCCACCGCCGAACTTGATCGTCCGGAATACATCCGCAACGATGCTTCGCGCTGTTTTCATTGCAAAGATGAATTGTTCACCGTGATGGAGAGTTTTCGACTCGCGCACGATTTCGACTCTATTGCGTACGGGGTAAATGTAGATGATCAGGGAGACTTTCGCCCTGGCCAGGCAGCAGCGAGACAGCATCATGTTGCCGCTCCCCTACTCGAAGCCGGGCTAACCAAGCAGGAAGTTCGAGAACTGGCGCGGAACGCCGGCCTTCGTATCTGGGAAAAGCCAGCGTCGGCTTGCCTGTCTTCGCGCGTTGAGTACGGACGAGCCGTCACCCGGGAAGTCCTTGAGGTCATCGAACAAGGCGAGGATGCATTGCGCAATCTCGGCTTCCGTCAGTTTCGTGTCCGACATCATGGTGACATTGTCCGAATCGAAATTGCGCACGATGAACTGAGCCGCGCGCTCACTTCTGAAATGGCGGTCGAATTTGCCCGAATCTTCAAATCCTTGGGCTTCAAGTTCGTCACCCTGGACCTGGAAGGCTTCCGTTCCGGGTCAATGAATTCGTTGCTTACCACCGACCAACTCACTCGCGGTCATTAGGGTGAAATAGCAATACCTGTTGCCACATGATGTGGATAGGAAAGCCGCGAAGCGGCGGAAGAATGCAGCCCACGGCGCAAGCCGTGGGTCTCTGTTGCGAGTAGGGAGAGCCCCAACGGGGCGAAAGATTCTGCCGCATGCATCTGCCAAAATCCTGATGCTTTCGCACGCAAGGCCCATGTTCGCGCATCGATCCGGACTTCCGCCAAGACTTGTTTCTATCGCCCCTTCGGGGCTGGTCGATTTTTTGCACGCTACCCACGGCTGACGCCGTGGGCTGCATTCCTCCGCCGCTTTGCGGCTCGCTTCGGTTCTGGCATATCCACCCTGCGGACCAAGCTCCCCCCGCTGCACAGTGTGAGATAATCAATTATCCCCCAATGTTTAGGCGGTATCTAGTGACGATTCTTCGACGTTCTATCCTTGTCCTCGTGCTTGTGTGCCTGGGCTGTTCGGCTCAGTCCGCTCCTTCCGATGTTGCTCAGCGTGTGGAGCGCCAGGTGCGCGCCTTCTACAGTATTCCGGCCCATGTAAAGATAATTTTGGGTCCGATCAAGCCGAGTGAGTTCCCGGCTTATGACGCTCTCACGATCACCTTTGATGGTGGCGACAAAAAGCAGGATTACGATTTCCTGCTCTCCAAGGATCGCCAAACTCTAATTCGTATGACCAAGCTCGATCTGAGCAAAGATCCATACGCTGAAGTGATGAAGAAGATTAATGTCATTGGACGCCCCACCCGGGGGAAGAAGGACGCTAAAGTCGTGGTCGTCAATTTCGACGACTTCCAGTGTCCGTTCTGCTCCCGCATGCACCAGACTCTGTTTCCGGAATTGCTCAAGGAATATGGCGATCGGGTCGTTTTCATCTATAAGGATTTTCCTTTGTCCGAGATCCATGGCTGGGCTACTCGAGCTGCGGTGGACGCCAACTGCCTGGCATCTCAAGACAACGACGCCTACTGGGATTTCGCCGACTACATTCACGCCAATCAGAAAGATGTGAATTCTGAAAAAGGCCGCGACAGCCAATTTGCCGCACTGGATCGAATTGCCTCGACCCAAGGCGAAAAACATAAAGTGGATTTGCCAAAACTCCAGGCGTGCATCAAGGCACAGAATGATGAGCCGGTCAAAGCTTCGGTGCGTGAAGGCGAACTGATCGGCGTCAGCGCGACCCCGACTCTATTCATCAATGGAGAGCAACTGGATGGCGCGTTGCCTATCACTGAACTCCGAGCCACCCTGGATCGCGCCTTGGAACATGCCGGCGTGCCCGTGCCGGCGCATCCCGTAGCGTCGCCATCGCCCATCGAATCGCAGCCGCCCAGCAAATGACCCCGCTCACGCCGAACCCAACGTAG
>DATHJP010000719.1:0-3480 GCA_035489695.1 Terriglobales bacterium | reverse complement strand
CCCCAATCCAATATTCCACTTGGTACGCTGTCGCATAAGGGTTCATCCAGGCAATGCGGACGGCGTTCACTGGCTTTTCAGCCTGGAGGTCGACCACCACCCATTGCGGATGCAGCGCGTCGCTTTCGCCGGTGAACTTGCTGGTGAGGTACGGATTGCTCTTCCAATACGTGAGATTCGGCCCTTGTATCGGACGATCCCCGCTGGTGGCGAAACCACGATGAGGTAATGCGTAGGCCAGGATGTACTTAATCGGTTCCTTCAGGTCTGTGCTGCCGGTGAAATATCCGCTTCGGTGCGCCGAGTCGCTCCATGTTCCATTTTCCGTCCAGTGCCAAGCAGCCATGCGAAGCTCACTATTGTTGCGATAAGTGATCGGCCCCCAACCCGCAGAGAGAGATTCCTGAACAATATGCGGTGTATAGACTTTGTCGATGCCTGTGCGCGACAGCACATCAATCGAGCTGCCTAGCGCGCTATCGGGATCGAATGAATTGATTACGTGGGACGGGGCTGCGTCGACACGAATGGTTCCAGTTTGCGTTGCGGTATTTCCTGCTGGAGATTGAGCGGAAGCAACTCCGCTCTGCGCAAGAAAGGAAAAAACAACAATGGGGATGGTAGCCCGGCTCAGCAGCATTCGAGCCGAGATTCGAATTACAACTTTGAGATCCAGCGCGGGTATCGAAAGCCGCATCGTCCCTCGTTTAGTTGTTGTTGCGCTCAAAAAGCGAACTGCAGCGCCGCCTGTCCGGACCCGGCCATCACGAGCGCCACTGATCTAGCCGAAGTTACTGCTATTGATCTCGCCGGTCGGATTCGTGAGGTGGACCGTCCCGATAGTATAGTCGCGAATCCACGCCAAAAACGTTAAATCCGCACAGTTGTGCAGGCGGCCAGGAAGGTAACGGCCTGAGATTTCTGCTTGATTACCATCGGTATTTTGTGAGATGGTACACGCGTTTCGGGGAGGGCCCAATGGAGATTCGTGGACGTGTAGCCTCAACTCTTCTGTTGGTTCTCGTAACTCTCTTTTTCTCGAACCTTCTTCGTGCGGACGTGACCGGGTCGATTCTGGGTGTAGTACGCGACCGTTCGCAGGCGGTGGTTACGGGCGTACGCGTTGTAGTGACCAATGCGCAAACCAATTACAGCCAGGAGACTACTTCGGCTGCAGACGGTTCCTACCACATTCTGGCTCTGCCCGTGGGGAACTACAAGCTGACCGCCACTGCCTCCGGATTCGGACCATTCACCGCCACAGATATCGTTTTGAAGGTGAATGACCAATTGCACGTTGATATAACGCTTCAAGTTGGCAGCGTGCAACAGGAGGTCAGCGTCTCCGCCAATGCGGTGCAAGTGGAGGTTGAGAGCACGCAACTGGGCGATGTAGTCGATTCGAAAAAGATGCTCGCCCTCCCGCTAAATGGCCGCAGCTACCTGGATCTTCTCGGGCTACAGGCCGGGGTTGTGCCCGTCACGTCCGGGTCAATGCAGCAGGACCGCCCGGTTTCGGGATACATAACCTCGCCTGGAAACCTTTCGGTAAACGGCCAGCGAGAAACCTCAAATGCCTTCCTCGTGAATGGAGGAGACGTCAGCGAGGGACGCAATCTGGGTGCGGGATTAGTTCCCAATCTGGATTCAGTCGAAGAATTCCGATTGATCACCAACAGCTTTGACGCCGAATACGGAAAATTTAGCGGATCGGTGATGAACGCGATTACCAAGTCCGGAACTAACAGCATCCACGGAACTGTTTTCGAGTTTTTACGGAATGACAAGTTTGACGCCCGCAATTATTTTGATCCCAGCCGGTCGGAATTGCGCCGCAATCAGTTTGGCTACGCGGTGGGCGGGCCGTTTTGGAAGAACAAGCTTTTCTGGTTCACAGATTATCAAGGCACGCGCCAAGTGGTTGGCGCGAGTACCGGTTTGGTGACGTTGCCCACTGTGGACCAACGCCAAGGAATCTTTGGGATAGATGCCTTTGTTGATGACAACGGTACCCCTTTACAAGTTCAAGGAGCGTATTGGGCTCAGAAGCTCTCCGATCGGCTGGGGTATCCGGTCAGTGACACGGAGGGTTATGCTTTCCAAGCGGTGCCGGACATCAATAATCCAGGGAGCTTTATCTATAGCCCGTGCACCAGCACCGCCGAGTGCGTATTTCCTAACGGCATCATCCCGCAGAATGCCTTTGCGGCCCCAGCCGTCGGAATACTGCCGTATATCCCAGTGCCGACCCTTCCGGGCACTGAAAACAACTTTTCCGACAACAGCCAAAGGAACACAGTGCGGGATGACAAGTTCGGACAGCGCGTAGACTTCATCAATCAAAAGACCGGCAACTGGTCCTTTTATTATCACTTCGATGACTCGACTGTAGAGAATGCTCTGAACGCCAGCGTGCCAGGTTTTGCAAGTGTCACTCCGTCCCGCGCACAGCAGTTCGTAATTAGCAATACGAAGACACTTGGCCCAACCGCTGTAAACCAATTTCGCGCGAGTTTTTTCCGGGTTTCTACGGTGACGGACAAGCCGCAGAGCAGCTTCGCGCAACTCTCCGACCTCGGTTTCGTGACTGGTGTGGGCACCTTGGGCATCAACCCGTCCGGGCCGGCGGGATTCCCACAGGCGGTTCCACCCGAATACTTCAATAATTTCTCAATCGGCGTTAACACACTCACGACCTTTCAACCGAACAACACTTTTCATTTTTCCGACAGCTTTTCGAAGGCGATGGGGGCCCATACACTCAAGTTCGGCGGCGAGTTCCGCTACCTGCAGATCAATGAACGCAATACCTGCGCACCCAATGGGGATTTCACGTTTAATGGCAGCGAGACCGGATCGGATTTTGCCGACTTCCTGATCGGGGCGCCGGTCGGTTACAACCAGTGCAGCCAGCAGTTTCTCGATTCCCGCAGTCGTTATGGTGGCGCGTACATTCAGGACACATACAAGCTCAAGCCGAACGTAACCTTGAACCTCGGCTTGCGATGGGAAGCGAGTATGCCGTGGTACGACACCCAGGGCAAGATTGAAACCATCGTCCCCGGTCTGCAATCGACCCAATTCCCGACTGCCCCACTGGGTTGGGTTGTTCCCGGAGATCCGGGCATCCCCAGCACGCTCGCCCCGACACGCTATAACAATTTCGCTCCACGCGTCGGCATTGCTTATTCGCCAGGCTTTAGCGACGGTTTAGGAGCCAAGGTCTTTGGCGGACCCGGCAAGAGCAGCATACGAGCGTCTTACGGTATCTACTACACGTCCATCGAGGACCTGAACCTGTTCTACGAGGTTGGCGATGCTCCCTTTGGTCTGTATTGGGTTTCGCCGGAATCTACGATGTTCGATGAGCCATTCCGAACCAGAGCTACCGGAGCCTCGCAGACGCAACGCTTCCCATTTACTTTTCCGACGCCCGGTAGTCCAGCGAACAAGACGCTGGATTACTCTATTTATTTACCT
>DATHJP010000718.1:0-5345 GCA_035489695.1 Terriglobales bacterium | reverse complement strand
GTTCGCGCTGTGCAGCGGAAGGTATGGGAATGTCGGCGCCAGTCTTGCGCTGCACTTCGTAAAGAACTTCTGCCAAAGTTGCCTTGTTCGCCCGAATAGTTAATTTGCCACTTAGAAACTCGACTTCCACCTTGGCCGCAGGCTTGATGGGTTGAATCGGCGCGACGACCGGAGGTGACAGTTTTGCAGCGGTAGTGGTCAATACGGCTACCGGTTTTATTTCCGCGCGAAGCTTCACGATTATTGTGTTGCCTACGGGAAAGAGGTCGTATTGCTGCGGCGCTCTCAAATCCACGACTATGCGGGTAACGGGCGGATTGCTGGAGAAAAGCCCGGCGCGGACGCCTTTCACCTGACCACGAGCCACCGAAAGATTATGCAGAGTGCTTGCCGGCAGGGCGCCGGGAAAATCGATGACCAGGCGTTCTGGACCGTTTACAACCAGCACCTGCGGCGTAATACGCTGGCTGGCGGTGATCTCGACTTCCACGTTCTCATTTCCGCCTAGCAGAGCAACGCGGTTTACAGTGGCCGCGGATTGCGTGGCTGATTGTGCGGTGGCCAGCAGAGGCAAGATGCTGACGACCAACAACACCGGGCCGAGCGCGTTTGTGAAGAGGCGAGTCATCGGTCTTAATTCTTTTAATTCTTGTTCTTTGTTCTTAGTTCTCTGTTCTTAGTTTGAATTCTAGCAGTGTGAGCAGGCGCTGCATCGACCTTTGGTCGTAGTACCAGACGAGGATTACTGATGTCCGAAAGGACTAACTCATTTTTCGGTAACGCAGGTAAATACCCGCGAGGCCCGACGAGATCAGCAGAATACTGCCTGGCTCCGGTACTGGGGTTGGAGGCGGCGGGGGCGGAGGCGGAGGAGGCGGTCCAGGAGAACATTGTTGTTTAGTGGAGTCGCAGCCACCGGACGGCAGCGGAGGCGGAAAGATACCTGGTAATCCTAAGCCACTGCCCGGAGCGAAGAGTGGTGAAGCGGGAGCACCCTGCGGATCGAATGCTGCAAGCTCACGGTTAAATAGTGCGGATTCAAAATTGCCCGGGAACGGAATCTGCCTGGCGGTACCCCCGGACGCGTAGGGGTCTTCGAATGCTTCCGTGGGCGGCTCTTGTGCAGAAATTGCCTTCTGCGGGGTTGCCGACACCTGGTTGGCGCATCGGGTGCGAGCGCTGATGGTGCCATCGGTGATCAGCTTCTCGCCCTTTCGCAGGTGCACCTGCTTCTTCGTCCAAAAAACCTTGTTTCCCATTCGATATGAGAGATATACGAGCTTGGCCTGATCCAGTTCCACCACTTTGGCTCGACGAAAATCGAATCCGGAAAAATGCTGGCCGACAACGCGATCATGGAGGCTTGCCTGATGCAAATCTTCTGGCGATCGAACCCCTCCGGGTACGATCGAGTATGGATAAACGACCGGCCGACCCGTGCCAGGTTCCAACGAAAATGAGTTGTCCGCCAGAGCAGCCAGGTTCTGGCCGGGATTTGTAATCGGCGAATCAGAATTAAGAGCATCCGTGGAGGACAACGAAGAACGGTGAAACCCGGACGCGATCCACCAAGCCGTGGAACCCAGCAAAACCAGCGCCAGCAGTGCGAGCGAAACACGGCGCAACCGGTCAGGTTTCTCCGGCTGGCGCAGCTTTCCTGAGCTATAACTCAATACAATTCTCCAGTAATGCCTGCATGTTCAAAGGTCTTGGCAGATGAGGAGGGACACCCTGCCTAGTGCATTTCTCTGACCAGACGGCGAAATTCAAAGCTTTTAGTCTCAATGAGATGAACGCGATTTCGGCCATCCTAGCAGAGAGTGAATTTGTTTGCACACATAAAGATTGTGAATTTCCGACTTTGCCGTTCCTGCTTTGGTACCTCCCCTGTCTGCAGGTTTGCCTGAATTTGACATTTTCGTGACAAGGCCAGGAGCGCGAATGCTTACCCTGCTAGTGGGGCGTTCCGTTCGACAAGCCACTAACTCTCCAAAAGGAAGCTACTATGCGCCGGAGTCTCGTTGTTCTGGCACTGTTGATTCTTCCCGCGATTCGCAGTGCAGCCACCGATTGGCCCATGTTCCACCTGAACCCGCGGCACGTCGGCTTCAATCGCACGGAGACCATCATCACCCGACAGAATGTCAAATTTCTCAGGCAAAAATGGGTGGGGATCGCGGGAGATATCGTGGACTTCTCTTCTCCCGCGATAGTGAACGGTGTGGTTTATTTGGGATCCACCGACGGCAAGCTCTATGTTTTCAATGCCAGTGGGTGCGGCAGCTCTACTTGCACCGCGAACTGGACCGGAAGCGCCGGAGGCTCGATCTACTCGTCACCGACGGTGGCGAATGGAGTGGTTTACGTGGGATCCAACAATCATCAGCTTCTGACGTTTCCGGCAGCCGGATGCGGGCAGAGCTCGTGTGCGCCGACGTGGGCGGGATTGCTTGGCGGCAGCATTCTGGAATCGTCTCCCGTCGTGTCCGGAGGATTGGTATTTGTTGGAAGCTACGATAACAAGCTATACGCGTTCAACGCAAAGGGATGTGGCAATGCTACTTGCAATCCGGTGTGGACAGGAACCACGCGAGATCACGTCACCGCGTCTCCCGCAGCTTTTGGCGATGTGGTGTATGTGGGTTCGAACGATCGCAAACTCTACGCCTTCCAAGCTTCTGGTTGCGGCAACGCCGACTGTCCGCCATTGTGGACGGGTACGACCGGCGCACCCATCTTTGAATCGTCGCCAACGATATCGAACGGCATTGTTTACACCGGGTCGTTTGATGGCAAAGTTCACGCTTTTAACGCCAATGGTTGTGGTGCGAACACCTGCAACGAACTGTGGGCTGGAGTAACGGGGAGTCTGTACGTTGAGTCCACACCCGCCGTGGCTAACGGAGTGGTTTACGTCGGCTCAGGGGACGGACAGGTGTACGCATTTCCCGCCGCTGGGTGTGGTCAGAGTCAGTGCCAGCCGAGCTGGATCGGAGTAGGCAATGGATTTGTCGCGGCGATTCTTTCGTCGCCGATCGTGGCTAATGGCGTGGTGTATGTCGGAAAAAATACCATGCAAGTGTTGGCGTATTCGGCAGCGGGGTGCGGACGCCGGAACTGTCCGCCGCTTTGGTCGGGTACGACCAACGATTCAATTGTGTCATCATCGCCCGCAGTGGTGGATGGAACGCTATACATTGGATCGTCAGACAAGAATGACGGGGCTCATCCGGGAAGGCTTTATGTTTTCACGCTGAACTAATTGACAATCACGCACTGAAAATCGAGGGGCCCGGCACATGCCGAGCCCCTTTCCACGTCTACTCGTGTTGCAGCTATTTCTGCGCGTTCGCCGAAGGAAGGCTGGCCATTCCGGAGAGCCGGGCAATCTCGGCCAGTTGTTTGTGCGCCTCGTCCAATTCGGCGGGCTGCGTTGCCAGGCTTAGGTACTGTTGCATGTGTTGCGATGCTCCGGCGTAGTCTTTCTTATGCAGCAGGAGCATTCCCAGAAGGTATTCCAGTTTCGGGACGCGATGAGCTTCATCGATTTTGAGTCCCTGGCGGGCGCTTTTTTCCGCAGCTTCGAAGTGCTGACCCAGGTAATTTCCCACCGAGTTCAAGAGCCAAGCTTCCGGAAAGTCCATCGGATTCAGCCGCAGCAGTTTGTCAGTGACTTCTACAACGTCTGGCCAGCGCTTTTCGGTAGCGGCCAACTGCGCGAGCGCCTGATACGGACTCACATACTTGAGATCCGCCGCCAAAGCTTTATCAAATGATTCGCGCGCTCCGATTGCGTTGTTGTTTTTCACTTGCACGCGGCCCAGCTCAAACCAGGCCACGGCAAACTGGGGATAGAACTGCACAGCCTTCTCGAAGGATTCCTGAGCTTTGTCCCACTTATTCTTTCTCTCTTGCTCCCGCCCTTTGTCGAACGCCTTCCTGGCTGGTTCGGGCGCAAGGGCTGTAGTTACGCTGATGGTAAGACCGTCGACGTGGGCCAAGCGGTGTAACACGACACGGCCGATGTCGCTGCTCTCGAAGCTTGAGATCTTGGAGCTAAGTGGGATGGACTCAGAAGAGAAACCTGGCAACACGGCTTGCAGTTCACAGTCGCGCCAGTCACGCTGGCTGTTGCGCTTGTTGGACATCACGTCAGAGAAGGACGTTTCGGCATCCATCAGTCCTGCGGCCCCTGCCAGTGCGTCCTGATTGCCTAACTCAAAACTAAAATTTCCACGAGAATCCGAGTGCGTCTCGGTTCGCTTCCGGCCCTTGCAAATCGTCTGAATCGCAACTTGCTCGGTTAATTCCGAACCATCATCCAGAACCGCTCTGCCAGAAAGAAAGATGCTTCCCCTGGCCGCAGCGGGCATTTGAGGCGTTCTGGTACTGCCAGGAGTCTTGGTTCCTCCGGAGCCAGGACGGGTCTGGGCTGAAGCGAGAAGAGAGAAAGTCAAGGCGAGAAGGGCAAAGAGGGAAAGCTGGATTTTCATCACGCGCCCCCGACAGATATGAAGCGATTATATCCCCGCGAACTTATCGTCAAGCAAATCTTTCTGCTCTTTTTTTGCCCTGCCTACAACTACAACCGCAAAGTGTTATTCCACAAAATGCAAACAAATGACGAAATTCCGACAAACACATGACAACTGCTTGTAAGCGGACGACGTAGCTTGGGGGCACTGTGAATCAGGGGCTGAATGATCGAACTCAGAGCTTGATCCGCAATCCAGCTCGCGAAAGGAGATCTTGTGAAACATCCAGTGAATGATTTGAAGAACGCAGTTGGCCGGCGTTCGTTCATGAAGAACGGATTAGCGGTGGCCGGCGCCGCCACCATCGGCGCCGGGTTGCTGGCCGATAGCTCATCGGTATTCGCGCAGGATCGGGACGAAAGTAGCGGCTCACTATCAAAGGGTGACGCGTCCATTCTCAGATTCCTAGCCGCCGCCGAGATTCTGGAAACCGATCTGTGGCAGCAGTACAACGAACTCGGAGGAATCCAAGACGCGGAAGTTCCCGGCGGTAGCGGGAGCGAACTCTATACGGAAGCTTTGGAAGTGCTCGATGAAGACATGCCGCAATATATTCACGACAACACCGACGATGAGTTCACGCACTTTGATTTCATCAACGCTTACCTGTCCGCGAACGGCGTGGAGCCAGTCAACTTGGATCAGTTTCGTACCTTGCCCAGTAGTAAGGCAACCGGCGCTCAGCAAATTGGGCGACTCACGAATTTGATGCAGCTCACGGTGGACACCAGTTGGTACACGCGCTACCGCATCGACAATAAGAATCCTGATCTGGATCCTACTTTTAGGTTTCCCCAGGCGGTCGAGAGT